>NZ_JAQOSR010000199.1:0-14031 GCF_046718885.1 Bradyrhizobium sp. UFLA01-814
GAATAGCCGGGAGCAGACCCATGGACTCCGCCGAACTCCGCGCAATGCAGGCTCCGATCAAGGAGCGCTACAAGACCGACCCCCAGGCCGCCGTGATCACGCTGAAGGCCAAGGGCTCGATCGACAATGAGAGCATCGCCTGCAAGGTCGAGACCGGCCGTGCGCTCGCGATCGCCGGCCTCCACCCCGCTACCGGCGGCTCCGGGCTCGAGCTTTGCTCCGGCGACATGCTGCTGGAAGCGCTGGTCGCCTGTGCCGGCGTCACGCTGAAATCGGTTGCGACCGCTGTCGAGGTGCCGCTGAAGGTCGGCAACGTCTTCGCCGATGGCGATCTCGATTTCCGCGGCACGCTCGGCGTCGACAAGGAGACCCCGGTCGGCTTCCGCGAAATCCGCCTGCGCTTCGAGATCGGCACCGACGCGCCGCAGGACAAGCTCGACCTCTTGCTGAAACTCACCGAGCGCTATTGCGTCGTCTATCAGACCATCAAGAATGGCCCGAAGGTGTCGGTGACGATGCAGCGGGTTTAGCCGCTTTCGCCGTGTCGTCCCGGCGAAAGCCGGGACCCATACGCCGTGTCTTCTCGATTCAAGCCCCGCTGCCCGACGGCTTTCGCTCCACACGAACAGTCGTGGTTATGGATCCCGGCCTTCGCCGGGATGACGCAGAAATGTCCCCCGAACTCCACTTCGTCCTGATTCTCGTGCTGCGCATGGCGGTTGCGGCCGCATTCGTGGTCAGCGCGTCCATCATCACGGAGCGTTCGGGACCGGTGATCGGCGCGCTGATCGCAACCCTGCCGATCTCGGCCGGGCCGTCCTACACCTTCCTCGCGCTCGACCATGACGCCGCCTTCATCGCCGAGGGCGCGCTGGCGAGCCTGCCGGTCAACGCCGCCACGATCTATATGGGCCTGACCTACGCCGTGCTGGCGCAGCGCTTCAGCATGTGGATCAGCGCGGGCAGCGCGATCGCGGTGTGGCTGGTGCTCGCCACCATCATCCGCCAGTTCGAGTGGTCGCTCGCCGCCGGGCTGATCGTCAATGCCATCACCTTTGCGATCTGCATCCCGCTGCTCCGGCCCTATCGGCACGTCGCGAAAATGCCGCTGATCGCGCGGCGCTGGTACGACATTCCGCTGCGCGCCGCGCTGGTCGCTAGCCTGGTCGGCACCGTGGTCACGGCGTCAGGCTGGGTCGGCCCGCGCGTCACCGGCGTGATGGCGCTGTTTCCGATTGTATTCTCCTCGATGATGCTGATCCTGCATCCGCGCATCGGCGGCCCCGCAACCGCCGCCGTGCTCGCCAACAGCGCCTGGGGCCTGATGGGCTTTGGCCTCGGGGTTGCAGTGCTGCACGTCGCTGTGCTGCACTTCGGCTCGCCCATCGGCCTCTGCTGCGCGCTCGCCACCTGCATCGTCTGGAATCTGGTGCTGTGGCAGATCGGGCGGAGGAAGAGTGGGAAGACGTCTTGACCTCCCCTTGAAAAGGGGAGGTCGCTTTGCTCGGCAGAGCAAAGCGGGTGGGGATCTGCTCTCTCCGCAAACAGCGTCGTCTGCGGCTGACCCCCATCCCGACCTTCCCCCTTTCAGAGGGAAGGAGAAGGATGATCCGTGGCCCGGATGAAGCCAACGGGTCGCGCGAACGCGCGCCCGATGACGGGCTCCGCGCAATCCGGGGCGGTCGTGCGACGGAGAGCGCGTTCCCGGATTTCGCTTCGCTGCATCCGGGCTACGGATCTATTGCTTCGGCAGCTTCGCCCTTAGCGCATACAGCGCGTCCAGCGCCTCGCGCGGCGACATCTCGTCGGGATGCAGCGCCTTCACCGCCTCGACCAGCAGATCTGCCTCGCTCGGCGGCTTGTCCTCACTGGCGGCGCGGGAGGGGACGGCGAACAGCGGCAGATCGTCGACCAAAGCGCGCGCGGTCTGGCCGCGGTCCTGGGCTTCCAGTTTCGCCAGCACCGATTTGGCGCGCGTGATCACCGCCGGCGGCAGGCCGGCGAGTTTTGCGACCTGGATGCCGTAGGAGCGGTCGGCGGAGCCGGGCAGCACCTCGTGCAGGAACACGACGTCGCCCTGCCACTCCTTGACCCGCACCGTGGCGTTGAACATCCGCGGCAGTTTCGCCGAGAGCGCCGTCAGCTCGTGATAATGCGTCGCGAACAGCGTGCGGCAGCGGTTGCTCTCATGCAGATGCTCGATCGCGGCCCAGGCGATCGACAACCCGTCGAAGGTCGCCGTGCCGCGGCCGATCTCGTCGAGGATCACCAGCGACCGCTCGCTCGCCTGGTTCAGGATCACCGCGGTCTCGACCATCTCGACCATGAAGGTCGAGCGCCCCCGCGCCAGGTCGTCGGCGGCGCCGACGCGCGAGAATAGCCGGTCGACGATGCCGAGCCGCGCCCGCGACGCCGGCACGTAAGAGCCGATCTGCGCCAAGAGCGCGATCAGCGCATTCTGGCGGAGGAAGGTCGACTTACCCGCCATGTTCGGACCGGTGATCAGCCAGAGCTGGCCGGATTTTTGTGCGGGCGCCGGAGAGAGATCGCAGGCATTGGCAATGAACGGCTGGCCGTCGCGCTTCAGTGCTTGCTCGACCACCGGATGCCGTCCGCCCTCGATCGCAAAGCCGAGCGAGCCGTCGACATCGGGCCGCACGTAATTGTCGTCGATCGCAAGTTTCGCGAGCGAGGTCGCAACATCGAGCATCGCGAAGGCGTGGGCGGCGTTGCGCAGGTCGTCGCTGGCGGCAAGCGCCATTGCGCTGAGCCGCTCGAAGATCTCGAGCTCGAGATTGAGCGCGCGCTCGCCGGCATTGGCGATCTTGGCCTCGGTCTCGCCGAGTTCTGCCGTGGTGAAGCGGACCTGCCCGGCCAGCGTCTGGCGATGGATGAAGGTCGCATTCAGCGGCGGCGCGAACAGTTTGTCGCCGTGCTGCGCGGTGACCTCGACGAAATAGCCCAGCACGTTGTTGTGCCGGATCTTCAGCGTCTTGATGCCGGTGTCCTCTGCGTAGCGCGCCTGCATCGCGGCGACGACGAGCCGCGAGGCGTCGCGCAGATTGCGGCTTTCGTCGAGCGCGGCCTCATAGCCCTCGCGGACGAAGCCGCCGTCGCGCTTGATCAGCGGCAACTGCTCTGACAGTGCGCGGGAGAACTCCTGTGCGAGTTCGCGCGAGGGGCGCTGCAGCGCCGTCATCACGGTCGACACCTCGGCCGGCGGATTGGCAAGCTGCGACAGCAGCTCCAGCGCCTGGTCCGCGGCCAGGATGCCGTCGCGCAGGCTGGCGAGATCGCGCGGGCCGCCGCGGCCGACCGACAGCCGCGCCAGCGCGCGCGACATGTCGGGCGCCGCGCGCAGCACGGTCCTGATGTCCTCGCGCGCCGCGGAGTCCGCGACGAAGGCCGAGACCGCATCGAGCCGCCGCGCGATCACGGCGACATCGGTCAGCGGCGCGGCAAGGCGCTGCGCCAAGAGGCGCGAGCCCGCCGCGGTGACGGTGCAGTCGATCGCATCGAGCAGCGAGCCACGGCGTTCGCCGGCCAGCGTGCGCGTCAGTTCGAGATTGGCGCGGGTCGCCGGATCGATCGCCATCGTGGTGCCGGCGGCCTCGCGTGCCGGCGGCGACAGCGGCGGACGCTTGCCGACCTGGGTGCGGTCGATATAGGTGACGGCCGCGGCGGCTGCGGTCGCTTCCAGCCGCGACATCGCCGACAGGCCGTCCATGGTCGCGACCGCGAAATAGTCGCAGAGCCGCCGCTCGGCGGTGGCGCTGTCGAACACGTCGCGGGTCAGCGGCGTCACCGACGGCAGCTCGCGCAAGGTCGGCGCCAGCTCGCTGTCGCTGTAGAGCGCATCGGTGACGATGGCCTCGTTCGGATTGATGCGCGCCAGCGTCGCCGCGAGTTCCGCGGTCGCACACTCCGTCACCATGAATTCGGAGGTCGAGATGTCGATCCAGGCGAGCCCGAGCCGGTCGGCGCCGGCCGAGCCGCGGGCGCGCGCGATCGCGATCAGGTAATTGTTGGTGCGGGCGTCGAGCAGCATGTCTTCGGTCAGCGTGCCCGGCGTCACCAGCCGCACCACGCCGCGGCGGACCACGCTCTTGTTGCCGCGGGCTTTGGCCTCCGCGGGATTTTCGGTCTGCTCGCACACGGCGACACGATGTCCGGCGCCGATCAGGCGATGCAGGTAATCCTCGGAGCGCTCGACCGGCACGCCGCACATCGGGATGTCCATGCCCTGGTGCTTGCCGCGCTTGGTCAGCACGATGCCGAGCGTCCTGGAGGCGATCTCGGCATCCTCGAAGAACAATTCGTAGAAATCGCCCATCCGGTAGAACAGCAGCAGGCCGGGATGGGCGGCCTTGATCTCCAGATACTGTTCCATCATCGGCGTGACGCGCGACGGCGTCTCGGCGGCAGTGGCTTCGGGCGGAACGGGGATGGGCTGCTGAATGGTCATGAGGGGCCGGAAACTACAAAATTTCGTCGCGCGGTCCTATCGCGAGGAGGGGGTTTTCCACCCTCTCCACGGCCTGAAATATGACGAGGCTTCACGGGAATGCGCTGATGCCACGCAGCCACGTCAATTGACCTGCCGCGGGCACGCTCCTAAAACCGATCTCAAGTTCCAGCCGATCCAGCGCCTAAGTCGCGGCATTCAGGGAGAGATTCAATGCGTGATGTGTTCATTTGCGATGCCGTCCGGACTCCGATCGGCCGTTTCGGCGGCTCGCTCGCCAAGGTGCGCGCCGACGATCTCGCGGCGGCCCCGATCAAGGCGCTGATGGCCAAGCATCCGACGCTCAATTGGAACGAGGTCGACGAGGTCTATTTCGGCTGCGCCAACCAGGCCGGCGAAGACAACCGCAACGTCGCGCGCATGGCGCTGTTGCTCGCCGGCATGCCGGAATCGGTTCCCGGCCAGACCCTGAACCGGCTCTGCGCCTCGGGCCTCGACGCAGTCGGCGCCGCGGGCCGCGCCATCCGCGCCGGCGAGATCGATTTCGCGATTGCGGGCGGCGTCGAGTCGATGACGCGTGCGCCGTTCGTGATGGGCAAGGCCGCGGAAGCCTTCTCGCGCTCGTCCGAGATCTACGACACCACGATCGGCTGGCGCTTCATCAATCCGCTGATGAAGGCGCAGTACGGCGTCGATGCGATGCCGGAGACCGGCGAAAACGTCGCCGAGGAATTCCAGGTGTCGCGCGCTGATCAGGATGCGATGGCGATCCGCTCGCAGCAACGCGCGGGCGCGGCGATCGCGTCGGGCTATTTCGCCGAGGAGATCATTCCGATCCAGGTGCCTGGCGGCAAGGCCGGCCCGATCACCGTCGACAAGGACGAGCATCCGCGTCCGGAGACCACGCTCGAAGGTCTCGCCAAGTTGAAGCCGATCGTGCGCAATCCGGGCACGGTGACCGCCGGCAACGCGTCCGGCGTCAATGACGGCGCCGCCGCGATGATCCTCGCTTCCGAAGCCGCGGTGAAGAAGCACGGCCTGACGCCGCGCGCAAAAATCCTCGGCCTCGCGTCGGCCGCGGTGCCGCCGCGCATCATGGGCATCGGTCCGGTGCCGGCGACCAAGAAGCTGGTCGAGCGTCTCGGCATCAAGGTGTCGGACTTCGACCTGATCGAGCTCAACGAGGCCTTCGCCTCGCAGGGCATCGCCTGCCTGCGCCAGCTCGGCGTCAAGGAAGACGCCGATTTCGTCAATCCGCATGGCGGCGCGATCGCGCTCGGCCATCCGCTCGGCATGAGCGGCGCGCGGCTGGTCTTGACCGCCGTGCACGGCATGGAGAAGCGGGGCGGGAAGCTTGCCTTGGCAACTATGTGCGTCGGGGTCGGCCAAGGCGTTGCGGTCGCGATCGAAAAGCTGAACTGATCCAATGGCTTGTAAGGGTTGAAAACAGCCCTTCCCCAATTTGGTTATGCACTATAATGATCTGACGTGAGCTCACCGGGCGCGTGGGCCGCGGAGGAATTCGCCATGACCTTGTTGTACCCGCTGCAATCGCTTGCGGCCCATCCGGCGCGGCTGTCGCCGGACTATCGCTCCACCGTGAAGCGCTCGCCGCAGAAGCCGCTGATCCCGATGCGGCACACGCTCTCGGAGCTGACCGGGCCGGTCTATGGTCATGAGACCGTGCGCGAGCACGACAACGACCTCACCATCCAGGCCAAGGGCGAGCCGCTCGGCGAGCGCATCATCGTGCATGGTTACGTGCTCGACGAGGATGGCCGCGGCGTGCCCAACACCTTGGTCGAGCTGTGGCAGGCCAATGCCTGCGGCCGCTATATCCATGTCGTCGATCAGCACCCGGCGCCGCTCGATCCCAACTTCACCGGCGCCGGCCGGACGCAATCCGATGCCAAGGGCTACTACAAGTTCATCACCATCAAGCCCGGCGCCTATCCCTGGGGCAATCATCAGAATGCCTGGCGGCCCGCGCATATCCACTTCTCGGTGTTCGGGCACTCCTTCGTCTCACGGCTGGTGACCCAGATGTACTTTCCGGGCGATCCGCTGTTTCCGTTCGACCCGATCTTCAACTCGGTGACCGATGCGAAGGCGCGGGCGCGGATGATCTCGTCGTTCGATCTCGACAACACCAAGTCGGAATGGGCGCTGTGCTACCGCTTCGATATCGTGCTGCGCGGGCAGAGTGCCACGCCGATGGAGACCAGGTAAGTGTCGAATCCGCGTCCTGATGGAATCACGCCTTCGCAGACCGTCGGCCCCTATTTCAAATACGGCCTGACGCCGAACGGCGAATACGAATGGAATGACGCCTTCACCAACAATTTGCTGACGGGCGACGTCTCGGGCGAGCGCATCCGCGTCGAGGGCAAGGTCTATGACGGCGACGGCGCCGTGATCCCGGATTGCATGCTGGAGATCTGGCAGGCCGACGCGCAAGGCCGCTTCTCCGATCCGCAGGATGCGCGCGCGTTGCCCAACTCGAGCTTCAAGGGCTTTGGCCGTTGCGGCACCGACAAGAACGGCGCCTACGCCTTCGACACCATCAAGCCGGGCTCAGTGCCGGATGCCGATGGCAAGCCGCAGGCGCCGCACATCGGGCTTGCGGTGTTCGCGCGCGGCATGCTGCTGCATCTCTACACCCGGATCTATTTCGACGACGAAGCCGGCAACGTCGCTGATTCCACGCTCGCGCTGGTGCCGGCCGACCGCCGCGCGACGCTGATTGCCAGGCGCAAGGGCGCCGCGGGCAACGCCTACACGTTCGACGTCCATCTGCAGGGCGACAACGAGACCGTGTTCTTCGACGTCTAGCGAAATCCGGTGTCTCCGTGCGCGGCGACCACGCGATGCGTGGTCGCCTTCCGGGCCGATCTCAGGTCATGACGCCAGGCTTGAACACGGCGAGCGGCGCGGGATCGCGGCTCGGCGGCGGCGGGACCTTGCCGTCGACATCGGTGAAGCCGTATTCGGCCGCCAGCTCCGAGGCGAGCAGGATCTGGCCGCTCTTGGCCATCACGTCGGGATCGCTGGCGAGTGCCGCCACCGCGCGCCCGGCGAACACCGGCGTCTCGCCGCGTTCGGCGATCAGTTTGGCGAGCGCCGGCGGGACGCGATCGGGCTGCGCCGCAAGCTTCTCGCTCTTGATGTAGCCGGGCCAGATCGAGACGGCGGCAATGCCGAACGGCTGCAGCTCATGCGCCATGTCGCGCGCCATCCGGTCGACGCCTGATTTCTGCACGCCGAACGGAACGTTGAACGTGTACCTGACGCCGCCGCCCGACGAGGTGTTGACGATCAGGCCGCGCTGCCGCGGCAGCATCAGCGGGACGGCGAACTGGCTGGCGACGAAATGCGAGCGCAAGCCGACGCGATGCATGGTGTCCCACAGCGAGGCCGGCACCTGCCAGAACGGGACATTCACCGGCATCACATTCGGCGCCGCGAACACATTGTTGACCAGCACGTCGAGCCGGCCGTGGTCGCGCCGGATCAGGTCGAAGATCTCCTTCACCGAATCATCGTCGGAATGATCGCATAGCAGGCCGATGCCGCGGCCGCCGGCCTCGTCGATCGCGGCGATGGTCTCGTCGAGCGAACCCGGCCATTCCGATCCGCCGCTGTTGCGCGTCCGCGCCGTCACGATCACCGTCGCACCGGCCTCGGCGAGGCCGATCGCCACGCCCTTGCCGACCCCGCGGCTTCCTCCCGTCACCAGCGCGATGCGATCCTTGAGGCGTCCCTTGGTCATGATGTCTCCCAACATGGCTTCTTTGGAAGATAACTTGACAATAATCTTCCTAGGAAGATATTAGGCCCAGAACGGCAGAGGCGTCAATCAGGGAGGTTTCGCGATGGTCACGAGGGAAGAGAACGAATTGCTGTGCCGCGTCACGGGTGACGCGCCGATGGGACGGATGCTGCGGCAGCATTATTGGCTGCCGGCCGTTCTCTCGGTGCGCGTCCGCAAGGGAGAGGCACCGGTTCGCGTCAAGCTGTTCGGCCGCAACTTCGTGGCGTTCAGGGGCAAGGACGGTTCGGTCGGCTTCCTCGACGAGGCCTGTCCGCACCGCGGCGCGTCGCTGGCGCTGGCGCGGGTCGACGACTGTTCGCTGACCTGCCTGTTTCACGGCTGGAAGATCAGTGCACAGGGCGAGGTGCTCGACGTTCCCAACGAGCCGAACAATCCAAAGGAATTCGCCAAGACCGTGAAAGCGAAAGCCTATCCGGTGCGCGAAGGCGCCGGGCTGATCTGGGTCTGGCTCGGCGAAGGCGCGGCGCCGCCCGCGCCCGACTTCGAGTGGATGGATCTGCCGCCGGATCAGGTTTACGCGGCCGGTATCGAGCTCAATGCGAACTGGCTGCAAGGCGTAGAGGCCACCATCGATTCCTCGCATGTCGCGCTGTTGCACCAGAGCTGGACCGCGACCTCGTCGAGCGACTTCGGCGCGACCCGCGTCAATACCGAAGTCGCTTACGAATTCGATAAGAAGTCCTATGGCTTCCGTGCCGCGGCGCTGCGCACCGCGCCGGATGGGTCGTGCCTTGCCCGCGTCACCGAGTTCGTGATGCCCTACTATGGCCTGATCGCGCCGATCTTCTCCGGACCGCAGCAGGATCGCACCGCGATCATCGCGGTGCCGATCGACGACGAGAACCTGATCCAGTGGTACATCTTCTACAATCCCGAGAAGCCGGTGGATTCCTGGCGCAAGGTGCAGCGCGCCAACCAGTGGCCGATGGCCGGCGGCCTGCCGGGCGATCAAAGCAATAATTGGGGGCAGAACCGCCAGATCATGGATGCCGGTAACAGCACCGGCTTCCATGAGATCGTCATCGAGGATTTCGTTGTCATGGTCAGCATGGGGCCGATCGTCGACCGTTCGCAGGAATATCTCTGCTCGGCGGACCAGGCGATTGTCAGGGTGCGCCGCCAGTTGCTCGACGAGGTGCGCGGATTCATGAACGGCAAGGCGCCGAAAAGCGGCCAGAGCGAGTCCATGTCCTACAAGGGCATCCGCGCGGTCGGTGGCCGGCTCGCCTCCGCTGCCGAGGATTGGCGGCAGATTCCCCGCTGATCGGATCGTACGCGCAGGGCGCGGGCAGTGTGCCCGCACCCCCTGTCCCAGCTTCAGCGCAGGAGATTCACCTCATGATCTGGCACCATCTATGCGCCGCCGCAAAACTGTCGGAAGGGGAGCCGCTGGGCTTCAGGGTCGGCGACCGGCGCGTCGCGCTTTACAAGGTCGACGACGACGTCTTCGCCACCGACGACGTCTGCTCGCACGCGTTTGCGCTGTTGTCGACAGGGTTCCTCGAAGGGCATGTGATCGAATGTCCGCTGCACGGCGCGATGTTCGATGTCCGTGACGGCAAATGCCGGTCGAGTGCCTACAGGGATATCAAGGCGTTCAAGGTCGAGATCCGCGACGGCGAGGTCTATGTGCAGCTCGGCGGCGGCGCTGCCCTGGAAACTGCCGGTGATTGCGGTGCGGACGTCAAGCTGTGAACGGCCTTGTCGTCATCGGCGCCTCCTATGCCGGCATTCAGGCAGCCCTCACCGCGCGTGAAGCCGGCTATGCCGAGCCGGTGACCGTGATCGCCGATGAGAGCGCGCTGCCGTATCAGCGGCCGCCGCTGTCAAAGGATTTCCTGCTCGACGAGATCAGCGCGCAGGGTCTCCTGATGCACGACGAGGCCATTTTCTCCGACAACAGGATCGAGCTGTGCCTTGGCAACCGCGTTGTCGGGATCGATCGCAGTGCCGGCCGGGTCGTGTTGGCCGGCGGCGCGGTCCTCGACTTCGAGCGCCTCGTCATTGCCACCGGCTCGCGCGCGCGCAGGATCGCGGTCCGCGGCGCCGAACTCGACGGGGTCTGTTATCTCAGGTCGATCGCCGACGCGGTCGAGCTCAAGGCGCGGCTCGGCGAGGCCAGCGAGATCGCGATCGTCGGCGGCGGCTTCATCGGGCTCGAGGTAGCGTCCTCTGCGGCCAGGCTCGGCAAGAAGGTGACGGTGATCGAGGCCGCGTCGCGGTTGCTCGAGCGGGCGGTCTCTCCGGTGGTGTCGCGCGTCCTGCTCGATCGTCACGTTCGAGCGGGCGTTACGGTGAAGTTCGGCACGGCCGTCTCGGCAATGATTGGTGATGGCGGACGGGTTGCGGCGGTCGAGCTGAACGGAGGCGTGCGTCTCGGCGCCGATCTCGTCGTGGTCGGCATTGGCGGCATCGCCAATGATGAACTCGCCGTTGCCGCGGGGCTCGATTGCGTCAATGGCATTGTGGTGGATGAGCACGGCCGGACGGCATGCCCGGGCATCTACGCCGCCGGCGACTGCGCCAATCACTACAGCCGCTTCGCGGGCGGATGGATCAGGCTGGAGTCGGTTCAGCACGCGCAGGATCAGGGACGGTCCGCGGGGCTTGCGATCGCGGAAAGCCATGAGCCCTATGACAGCGTGCCGCGGTTCTGGTCGGATCAACACGATCTCAAGCTTCAGATCGTCGGGCACTCGGCGCGCAGCGACCGGATCGTGATCCGCGGCGCGATCGAAGCCGGCCGGTTCTCTGTGTTCAACTACCGGCAGGGCAAGCTCGTCGCAGTCGACAGCATCAACCATCCCGGCGACCAGATGGTGGCGCGGCGGCTGATCGCGGCGGGCATTTCGCCGACGCCGGAGCAGGCAGCAGACAGCTCATGCGATCTCAAGTCGCTGCTGAAGGCCGGTAACAAGGCTGTCGCATGAAGTTGCCGGCGGCAGGGCTAATCCGCCGCCGCAAGCCGGCCGGATTTCTTCGGTGCTTTCACGGCTCTGACCGCGAGCAGCTTGCGCAGGCAGCGGTCCAGCATGGCGAGCTCCGCCTTGGTCAGTCCGCTCGCCTCGGTCACGCCCTCGACAACCCTCGCCACCTCGGCAATGCCGCGGTCGGCGGTTGCAAGACCCTTGGCGGTGAGACGGACCAGTTCCGAACGGCCGTCGTCGCTGGCCGAAACGCGCAGGACGAAGCCGCCTTCCTGGAGCCGGGCCACGCGCTTGGTCATGGCACCCGACGTGACGAGGAGGGCGCGGAACAGGTCGGTCGGGCGCAACTCGTACGGCTTGCCCGAGCGCCGGAGCGCCAGCAGGACGTAGAGCTCGCCGGTTTGCAGGCCGACGGCCTTCGCTATGTCCTGCAGGCGCATTTCGTGCAGCTGGTTGACGCGCTCCAGCCGTAGCAAGGTGCAGGCCGCGGCAAGATCGAGGTCGGGGCGCTGCGCGAGCCAGGCCGCCTCGATGTCGTCGTAAAGGGTGCTGTCGGGCGTAGGCGGCTGCTTGATCGCAGCTTCGGCGCGGCGTGACACGCTGCTCTTCTTCATTCCCTTCCAGTCCCCTTCGTCCTGCGCCAAGGGCGCCGGCACCATGCATCGCAGCAATCTAACACCGTCGAATTGGCGTGTCGCCTCGCAAGTTCTTGCGATTGCCTTACACAAGCGCATCGCTCCGCGGAGCGGCCATTTGCCGCTCTTCGTCGAGGGTTGACAATTATCTTCCTAGGAAGAATATTCCGGGTAAGAAACAGGGGAGGAGCACATGCGCGGACTTCGCGCTGTCATATCCGCGGCCTTGGTCGCGGCCTGCGGCTCGGCCGGCGCTGCAGAGACCGAATTGATCCTTGGCCAGACCATGCCCTATAGCGGGCCGGCGTCGGCCCTGAGCGCGGTCGGCAAGGTGCAGACCCGCTACTTCCAGATGATCAACGATCGCGGCGGCATCAATGGCCACAAGGTCAAGCTGATCTCGCTCGACGACGGCTACAGCCCGCCGAAGGCGGTGGAGCAGACGCGCAGGCTGATCGAGAATGACGAGGCGGTCGCGATCTTCGGCAGCATGGGAACGGCGCAGAACGCCGCGGTGCAGAAATATCTCAACGCCAAGAAGATCCCTCAGCTGTTCGTGTTCGCGGCCAGCGAACGCTTTGCCGACCCGAAGACCAGTCCCTACACGATCTCGGGGATGACGTTGTTCAGCACCGAGGCTGCGATCTATGCGCGGCTGGTGGCCGAGCACACGCCCGGTGCGCGCGTCGCCGTGTTGTACCAGAACGACGACTACGGCCGCGAATATCTCCGCAGCTTCAAGGCCGAACTGGCCCGCCTCGATCCCAAGGCCGAGATTGTCGCGGCGTCGCCCTACGAAGTCACGTCGCCCACGGTCGATTCGCAGATCGTGGCGCTGGCGAGCACCAATGCCAACGTCTTTCTCAATGCGTCGACCGGCAAATTCACATCGCAGGCGATCCGCAAGGCGGGCGAGCTCGGCTGGCGCGCGCAGCAGTTCCTCCCGATCGGCAGCAACTTCGTGCCGACGATCCTCAAGCCTGCCGGCCTCGACAACGCCAGGGGAGCGATCTCGGCGACGCCGACCAAGTCGGTCGGCGATCCCGAATGGGCCAACGATCCCGCCTATCTGGAATGGTTGGCCTTCATGAAAAAATACTATCCCGAGGGCGATATCGAGGATCAGCTCAACTTCACCGGATGGAACGTCGCTGTTCTCATGACCAAGGTCATCGAGGCCTGCGGCGATGATCTGTCCCGGCAGAACATCATGAAGCAGGCCACCGCGCTGAAAAACCTGGCGCTGCCGGGCCTGATCCCGGGCATCACCGTCAACACCAGCCCGGATGATTATCGCCTGATCACGTCGCTGCGGCCGCAGCGTTTCGACGGCGAGCGCTGGGTTCCGATGTCCGGTACCATGGCCGCGCAATGAAGGCCGCGAATTGTGGTGAAGCGTGGCCAGCCGCTAGAGCATGATCCGGAAAAGTGCGAAGCGGTTTTCCGAAAAGATCATGCTCAAACAACAAGCTAGAGCGCGATGATGATTCACTCCAATCTCATCGCGCTTTAGCGGCCGCGCCTGAGTTCTTCGGTGGCGCGCCGGAGCACCTCGTGAAGCCATTCGTGCGAAGGCTCGTCCTCGACGCGTTCGTGCCAGAGCAGCCGAACCTCCACCGGCGTCGTGGTGTAAGGCAGTTCGTAGGTCGTGATCGCATGCGCCTGCTCGAGCGCACGCGCCAGCGGCCGCGGGACGATGGCAGCAAGTTCGGAATCGATCAGCAGTGCGGGCAGGGCAAGGAAGTGCGGCAGCGAGACCGCGATCCGCGGCGGCCGATCGCTGTCGGACAGCGCCTTTTCGAGCGCGGGGCGGTCGTACATCTCCGAGCGCCTGGCGAGCCCGCGCTCGGAGATGAAGCCGCCGATCGCGCCTTCCTGCTCGCCGCCAAAGGACACGACGACCAGCGGCAGGGTCGCGAGCCTTGCCTTGTCGAGCCGGCCAAGCTTGCGCTTCTTGCCGACGATCAGCACGTCGTCATATTCGAACAGCAGTGCCGTGCGGAAGCGGCTCGGCGGCGACGAGAACACGCCGATCGCGACGTCGATGCGGCCGAGGTCGATCTGCTCGGCAAGATCGATCCGTGTCACCGGCTTGATGGTGAGGTCGATCGCCGGAGCTTCCCGGCCCAGGATCTGTCTCTTATACACATCTGACGCTGCCGACGACCATGG
>NZ_JAQOSR010000019.1:0-67545 GCF_046718885.1 Bradyrhizobium sp. UFLA01-814
TGGTCATCGAATAGATGCGGAAGACGGTGTCGTCCTTGACCGGCACCTTGCGCTCGAGATCGGCAAAGCCCTGGACCGTGGAATGCACGATCTTGCCGCGGCGATAGATCAGGACCTGCGTGCCGGGAAAACGGCCGGCATCGATGTAGCGGTTCTTCAGATGCGCTTCGAGGCGGGTGAGGGCAGCGGTCGACATTCCCGCGGATTCGGGCGAGGCAGGCGTGGGGGCTAGCATCAGGCATTTCTCCGGCTTGCAAGGCAGCCTTGATAGCCGAAAAGTGTCTGCTGCACCAATCCGCTGCCGCTTACCGGCATTGAGCTGGTGGTGTACGGTCGCCCCTGCAATCGCGCCCCGAAGGGGCCAAGGTAGACGCCAAGGAACACGTCAAGGAACACGCCGAGATGACCCAGTTCAACGAAACCGAGCTCACCGCCGCCGTCATCCGCAGCTTCGACCAGACACCCGATCCGCGGGCCAAGTTCCTGCTGCAGGAATTGGTGAAGTCGCTGCACGATTATGTGCGCAGGACCGATCTCACCTTCGAGGAATGGGACCACGCGATCGGCTTCCTGACCCGCACCGGGCAGAAGTGCACCGACATCCGCCAGGAGTTCATCCTGCTGTCCGACGTGCTCGGCGTGTCGATGCTGGTCGATGCGGTCAACCATCGCGATCGCGACGGCGCGACCGAGACCACGGTGCTCGGTCCGTTCTATGTCGGCGAGCACAAGGTGACCCCGCACGGCACCGACATCTCGGCAAGCCTGCCGGGCGAGCGCATGTTCGTGCAGAGCCGCGTCACCGACCTCGACGGCAAGCCGCTGGCCAATGTGCCGGTCGATATCTGGCACGCGGATGACGACGGATTCTACGACTCGCAGAAGCCGAGCTACGCCACCGAAGGTCCGTCGTCGCGGGCGCGCTTCATCACCGATGCCGACGGCCGCTTCTTCTTCCGCACCATCGTGCCGTGCAGCTATCCGATCCCGACCGACGGGCCGGTCGGGCAGATGATCACGCAGACCAACCGTCACCCGATGCGGCCGGCGCATGTGCACTTCCTGGTCAACGCCAAGGGCTACGAGCCGCTGATCACGCATGTCTTCGTCGAAGGCGACAAGTACATCGATTCCGACGTCGTGTTCGGCGTGAAGGATGAATTGATCGCCAAGGTCGAGCGCCGCACCGATCCGGTCATGCCCGATGGCCAGCGCTCGGATGGGCCGTGGAGCCTGATGACCTACGAATTCCACGTGAAGCCCGGTGGCGGAATGGCGCCCGCGCCGCTCGGCACCAAGGTCTCCGAAGACGCCTGATCGGTTTCTGAACGCTTCTGCTCAATTCTTGTGCGCCGCACAAGGATTGGGCGAATCGCAAGTTTTGGCAGCGCGCGGGAAATCCGCGCGCGCTGCGACATGTTGCGCAAGGCTTTGCAGCGAAATCCATTTTTGCACTGCGGTAGGTTGGCACAAGGCTTGAATAATCATTAGCCGACGCCATTGAAGCCGTCCCTCGAGGCTACCCCATCGGATTTCTGACGCCGCCAGACCGGGGCTTCCCGGTGCACGCCTTTTTGCGCCCTGCGCGCGTCGCCATTCGAAGGACGGCGCTCGACGCACTGACGCAACACCGCAACGCAACGACGCAGCAAAGGACGACCGATGACCAAGCCCACCAACCAGCCTTCAGGCCGCGGCCTCAGCCGCCGTCAGCTTCTGAAGGCAACCAGCGGCGCCGCCACGCTGCTTGCCGCGGCCAAGCTGAACTTTCCCGTTGGTGCGTTCGCGCAGGGCGCGGGTCCGGAAGTGAAGGGCGCCAAGCTCGGCTTCATCGCGCTGACCGATGCCTCGCCGCTGTTCGTCGCCAAGGAGAAGGGCATCTTCGCCAAATACGGCATGCCCGATGTCGAGGTGCAGAAGCAGGCCTCGTGGGGCACCACGCGCGACAATCTCGTGCTCGGCTCCGAGGGCAACGGCATCGACGGCGCGCATATCCTGACCCCGATGCCGTATCTGATCTCGGCCGGCAAGGTGACGCAGAACAATCAGCCGACGCCGATGTACATCATGGCGCGGCTCAACCTGAACGGCCAGTGTATCTCGGTCGCCAAGGAATATGCCGATCTCAAGGTCGGCATCGACACCGCGCCGTTCAAGGCGGCGCTGGAGAAGAAGAAGGCTTCCGGCAAGGCGGTGAAGGCCGCGATGACTTTCCCCGGTGGCACGCACGATCTCTGGATCCGCTACTGGCTCGCCGCCGGCGGCATCGATCCCGACAAGGACATCGAGACCATCGTGGTGCCGCCGCCGCAGATGGTGGCCAACATGAAGGTCGGCACGATGGACTGCTTCTGCGTCTGCGAGCCGTGGAATCTGCAGTTGATCCATCAGGACATCGGCTATACCGCGATCACGACCGGCGAGCTCTGGGACAAGCATCCGGAGAAATCGTTCGGCCTGCGCGCTGCCTGGGTCGACAAGAATCCGAAGGCCGCGAAGGCGCTGCTGATGGCGGTGATGGAAGCCCAGCAGTGGTGCGAGAAGGCAGAGAACCGCGAGGAGACCGCGGCGATCTGCGCCAAGCGGCAGTGGATCAACTGCCCGGTCGAGGACATCACCGACCGCATGAAGGGCAAGTTCGACTACGGCACCGGCCGCGTGGTCGAGAATTCGCCGCAGCAGATGCGGTTCTGGAGCGACAACGCCTCCTATCCGTATCAGAGCCACGACCTCTGGTTCCTGACCGAGGACATTCGCTGGGGCAAGTACGAGGCGGGTTTCGACACCAAGGCGCTGATCGCCAAGGTGAACCGCGAGGATCTCTGGAAGGAGGCCGCCAAGGAGCTTGGCGTGTCGGACATTCCGGCCTCGACCTCGCGCGGCAAGGAAACCTTCTTCGACGGCAAGGTGTTCGATCCCGCCGACCCCGCCGCGTACCTGAAGTCGTTGTCCATCAAGCGTGTTGACGTCTGATTTGAGCGAGCCGCGCGAGCAGTGCGGCTCTCCCTTTTTGACCACGGAGATTTTCGTTCAATGTCGATGCCTGCCATGAAGACCGAAGTGTCGGCGATGGCGATCCCGCCGGCCACTGCCGCGGCGCCGGTCGTGACCATAACGCCGAAGCGCGCGCCGCGCGCCGAGGCCTACGCCAGGATGGCGAAGGAGACCGCGGCGCGTGTGGTGCCGCCGCTGATCGTGGTCGCGCTGCTGCTGGTGGTGTGGGAGCTGATCTGCCGGCGCGCCGGCTCCAGCCTGCCGCCGCCGTCAAAGGTGTTCAAGGACACCAAGGAGCTGATCCTCGATCCGTTCTTCGACAATGGCGGCATCGACAAGGGCCTGTTCTGGCACCTCTCCGCCAGCCTGCAGCGCGTCGCCTACGGCTATTCGCTCGCGGCGATCGCGGGCATCGCGCTCGGCACGCTGGTCGGACAATCGGTCTGGGCGATGCGCGGGCTCGATCCGCTGTTCCAGGTGCTGCGCACGATTCCGCCGCTGGCGTGGCTGCCGCTGTCGCTGGCCGCATTCCGCGACGGCCAGCCCTCGGCGATCTTCGTGATCTTCATCACCTCGGTGTGGCCGATCATCATCAACACCGCGGTCGGCATCCGCAACATCCCGCAGGACTACCGCAACGTCGCGGCCGTCGTGCAGCTCAATCCGCTGGAGTTCTTCACCAAGATCATGATCCCGGCGGCCGCGCCCTACATGTTCACCGGCCTGCGCATCGGCATCGGCCTGTCATGGCTCGCGATCGTCGCAGCGGAAATGCTGATCGGCGGCGTCGGCATCGGCTTCTTCATCTGGGATGCGTGGAATTCCTCGCATATCAGCGAAATCATCCTGGCGCTGTTCTATGTCGGCATCATCGGCTTCGTGCTCGACCGCCTGATCGCGGGGCTGGGCAAGATCGTGACCCGCGGCACGGCGGCGAACTGAGGAGAAAGTCATGCAGGCCTATCTGAAGCTCGATCACATCGACAAGACCTTCACCCGCGGCAACGCCACCACGGAGGTGTTGAAGGACATCAACCTGACGATCGAGAAGGGCGAATACGTCTCGATCATCGGCCATTCCGGTTGCGGCAAGTCGACCCTGCTCAACATCGTCGCCGGCCTCACCGGCGCCACCAATGGCGGTGTGCTGCTGGAGAACCGCGAGGTCAATTCGCCGGGACCGGATCGGGCCGTGGTGTTCCAGAACCACAGCCTGCTGCCGTGGCTCACCGTCTACGAGAACGTCAAGCTCGGCGTCGACAAGGTGTTTGCAAGGACCAAGAGCAGGGCCGAGCGCGACGCCTGGGTGATGCACAATCTCAGCCTCGTGCAGATGGCGCATGCCAAGGACAAGCGGCCGAGCGAGATCTCGGGCGGCATGAAGCAGCGCGTCGGCATCGCGCGTGCGCTCGCGATGGAGCCGAAGGTGCTGCTGCTCGACGAGCCGTTCGGCGCACTCGACGCGCTGACGAGGGCGCATCTGCAGGATTCGGTGATGGCGCTGCACCAGAAGCTCGGCAACACCATCCTGATGATCACCCACGACGTCGACGAGGCGGTGCTGCTGTCGGACCGCATCGTCATGATGACCAACGGTCCGAGCGCGCGGATCGGCGAGGTGCTCGAGGTGCCGTTGGCGCGCCCGCGCAAGCGGCTCGAGCTTGCGACCAATCAAGGCTACCTGAAGTGCCGGCAGCGCGTGCTCGAATTCCTCTATGAGCGCCACAGCTTCGTCGAGGCGGCGTGATGATCACGTCGACGGCGCGCGCTTTTCCGCTTTGAACCGAAACGCCGGATGCGGCTACCAATGCTCGCATTTTGCAGGTCATTCCAGAACCAGGGAGAGTCCAGATGAATCCGGCCCAAATCAAGCTGGTTCAGGACAGCTTTGGCAAGGTCGCGCCGATCTCGGAGCAGGCCGCGGTGATTTTCTACGATCGCTTGTTCGAAGTCGCGCCCGCCGTGAAGGCGATGTTTCCGGCCGACATGAAGGAGCAGCGCAAGAAATTGATGACGACGCTTGCCGTCGTCGTGAACGGGCTGAGCAATCTTGATACGATCCTGCCGGCCGCGAGTGCGCTGGCCAAGCGGCATGTCGGCTATGGCGCCAA
The DNA here is from genome assembly GCF_046718885.1 of Bradyrhizobium sp. UFLA01-814. Lineage (NCBI taxonomy): Bacteria > Pseudomonadati > Pseudomonadota > Alphaproteobacteria > Hyphomicrobiales > Nitrobacteraceae > Bradyrhizobium > Bradyrhizobium sp. UFLA01-814. Next base: position 5,106 of record NZ_JAQOSR010000019.1, read on the forward strand.
GCCCGAGCATTATCCGGTGGTCGGCGGCGCATTGTTGTGGACGCTGGAGAAGGGGCTCGGCGAAGCCTGGACGCCTGACGTCGCCGCCGCATGGACCGCGGCCTACGGCACGCTGTCCGGCTACATGATCTCGGAAGCCTATGGCTCGGCGCAGCCGGCCGAATAGCTGGTGGTCGAATAGCAGGCGGTGACAGACTGAAGCTTTCCACGTCGCTGCAAGAGCCCTTCCGTCCGGCCATCGCTCAAGCGGATAGGTGGATTGCTTCGCTGCGCTCGCAATGGCGTACGCAAGCATCTATGGTTCGCCCGCTCCGCCAACGGGTGAACCAACAATGATGTTCCTGGAAACGCCGCCGAAACTGATCCCGACCGAAATCTTCTCCGCCGTGCCGGCCGAATTCCGCCGCAGCATGGCGAGCGAATGGGCCGACGCCAACCGCCCGGGCGCGGTGACCGATTGCTTCATCGAGGGACCGTCGTTCGATGCCGATGGCAATCTCTACATCGTCGACATCCCGTTCGGTCGCATCTTCAGAATCGCGCCTGACAAGTCGTGGTCGCAGGTTGCCGAATATGACGGCTGGCCGAACGGGCTGAAGATCGATGCGATGGGCCGCATTCTGATCGCCGACTATCGGCACGGCCTGATGGAGCTCGATGCCAGGTCCGGCGAGGTCACGCCCCTGCTGCGCTCGCGCAATTCGGAATCGTTCCGCGGCTGCAACGACCTGCACATCGCCTCGAACGGCGACATCTATTTCACCGATCAGGGCCAGACCGGGCTGCACGATCCGACCGGCCGCGTCTATCGGCTGCGGGTGAACGGAGCGCTCGACTGCCTGATCGACACCGGCATCAGCCCGAACGGCCTGGTGCTCGATCCGCACGAGGCGGTGCTGTTCGTCGCCATGACGCGCGACAATGCGGTCTGGCGGGCGCCATTCATGAAGGACGGCAGCGTCTCCAAGGTCGGCCGCTTCTGCTCGCTGTTCGGCCCGAGCGGACCCGACGGCATGACGATGGACGCCGCCGGTCGGCTGTTCGTGGCGCACGCCTCGCTCGGTCATGTCTTCGTGTTTGCGCCGAACGGCGAGTGCATCGCGCGGATCAAATCCTGCGCCGGGCCGAGCTGCACCAACGTCGCGATCGGCGGCGCCAACCGCGACCGTCTTTACATCACGGAATCGGTGACGGGCTCGGTACTGGTCGCCGACATCGGCGGTCTCGGCTAGATATCTTCGTGTCTGTCGATCCTCGTCATCGCGCCTAGCGCGAGTCCCGAAGGATTGACGGCCACCAGGTCGGCCGCCGCCGGTGCGGCTGATCAGCGGTCCGAATGCAGTTTCTCGAGAAACTCCTTCACGCCGCTGACGGCGCCGGTGTTGGAGGCGACATAGCCGGGAAGGGCGCCCACCGCCTTGTGAAACTCGCTGCTCTTCATGATGTCGAGCACGCGCTGCATCGGCTCGGTCTCGAGGAAGGCGCGCTTGCAGACGAAGAAATAGTCTTCCGTGAGCAGGCGGATGAAATCGAGCCCGAACTGCCGCGCGGCAGCCTCGACGCCGAAGCTCGCATCCGCCATGCCGCTGGCGACATAGGCGGCGACCGCGGCATGGGTGAATTCCATGTGCTGGGCGCCATTGATCCGCCCTTCCGGGATCTTGTGCAGCGCCAGCAATTGATCGAACAGCAGCCGCGTGCCGGAATCATGGTCGCGGTTGACGAAACGGGCCTTGCGCTCGACCAGGTCCTTCAGCGACGCGATCTTCAGCGGGTTGCCGCGCTTGACCATCAGGCCCATCTCACGCGTCACGAAATTGATGACGCGGTCCTCGCGCGGATCGAGCCATTCGCGGCAGGCCTTGATGCCCTGCGCGCGCAATTCGCCGCGCGGCAGGTGCACGCCGGAGAGATCGCAGGCGCCCTGCGCCAGCGAGACCAGCGAGTTCTGGTTGCTGACATAGCGCAGATCGACACCGACGCCGCCCGCGCGGTCGAGGAACTCGCGCAGCTTGGAGACCGCAAAGCCGTGGCTGGCATGGACCCGGATCACCGACGGCCGCTGCTCGAGAAACGGCTTGATCTCGGTGACCAGTTCCTGCGCAAGGTTCTCGAGCTGCAGCCCGAGCCGCGCCTGCATGCGCTCACCGGCCCACACCAGCTTCTCGCCGAATGGCGTCAGCTTCGAGCCCTTGCCGCGCTGCGTCTCTACCAGCGGGACGCCGAAGAAGGCGGTCCATTGCTCGATCAGGTTCCAGACATGGCGATAGGACAGCTGCGCGTCGTTGGCGGCGCTGGTGATCTTCCCGGTCTTCCTGATCGCGTTGAGGATGCCGAGCATCACGACCGCGGTCTGCGGGCTGTCCTCTTTCCGAAAGCGCCAGACGGTCTCGATCTCGATCTGCAGCATCGTGGTCACAACTTATGAAATCAACTTCATATCCCGGCATGCCAATAGGCACAAGATATCATATTTACTGCTGATAAAAGCCCCCTACGTTGAACGACAACACCAGGAGGAAATATGATGTCAGTTGCATATGACTATGAGCGTGACGCCCGCCGCGCCCCGACCATCAGGGACGAATTGCTGCTGATCGACGGCGCCCGCGTCCGTTCGCTGTCCGGAAACACCTTCAAGTCGCTCAATCCCGCCACCGAGCAGGTGATCGCGACGATTGCCGAAGGCAACGAGGCGGATGTCGACCGTGCCGTGGCGGCCGCCTGCCGCGCCTTCGAGGGGCCGTGGCGCACCATGCGCGCGGCCGAGCGTGGCCACATTCTGCTCCGATGGGCCGAGCTGCTGAAGCAGCACGCCGATGAAATCGCAGCGCTCGAGAGCCTCGATGCCGGCAAGCCGATATCGGCGGTGCTGCGCCAGGATTTTCCGGCCGCCATCGACACGCTGACCTATTACGCCGGCTGGGCCGACAAGATCAGCGGCGATGTGGTCTCGGCGCGCGACGACGCGCTGACCTATACGGTGCGCGAGCCGGTCGGCGTGGTCGCCGCGATCGTGCCGTGGAATTTCCCCCTGATGATCGGCATGTGGAAGCTCGCGCCGGCGCTCGCCTGCGGCTGCACGGTGGTGATGAAGCCGGCCGAGCTGACCTCGCTGTCGGCGCTCAGGATCGGCGAGCTCGCGCTCGAGGCCGGACTGCCGAAGGGCGTGCTCAACATCGTGACCGGCCCCGGCCGCATCGTCGGCGATGCGCTCATCAATCATCCCGACGTCGACAAGTTGACGTTCACCGGCTCGCCCGGCGTCGGCCGCGGCATCATGAAGGGAGCCGCCGGCAACTTCAAACGCGTCTCGCTCGAGCTCGGCGGCAAGTCCGCCAATGTGATCTTCGACGATGCCAATCTCGAAGCCGCTGCCAAGGCCGCGGCTGCCGGCATCTTCTTCAACGCCGGGCAGGTCTGCTCGGCCGGCTCGCGCGTGCTGGTGCAGGAGAACGCCTATGACGAGGTGGTCGAGCGTCTGGTCGCCCGCGCCGAGGCGTTGCGGATCGGCGATCCCGCCGATCGCGCCACCGCGCTCGGGCCGGTCATCTCCGAGAAGCAGATGCGCTCGATCCTCGATTATGTCGAGATCGGCAAACATGAAGGCGCGCTGCTGGCCACCGGCGGCGCGCGGGTCGGTGACCGCGGCTATTTCATCAGCCCTGCGGTGTTCGCCAACGTCGCGCACGAGATGCGCATCTCGCAGGAGGAGATTTTTGGTCCCGTCGTCAGCGTGATCAAGTTCAAGGACGAGGCCGATGCGCTGCGCATCGCCAACGGCACGGCGTACAGCCTCGCCGCCGGCGTCTGGAGCGCCGATATGGGCCGCGTGCAGCGCTTCGCCAAAAAGGCCCGCGCCGGCACGGTGTGGATCAACACCTATGGCTACACCGATGTGCGGCTGCCGTGGGGCGGCGAGCGCGATTCCGGCCTCGGCCGCGAGCACGGCACCGCCGCGCTCGATAACTTTACCGAGCCGAAGGCGGTGTGGATGAACCTCAACGTTTGACGCGCGTCGAGAGACGCGAGAGCGCGCGTCACAATATAGCTGTCGTCCCGGCGAAGGCCGGGACCCATAACCACGAATATCTGTTGTTGCACACGGGTGGGATGACGAGTCTCGCCAACAACGACTGCTGCGGAGTATGGGTCCCGGCCTTCGCCGGGACGACGATGTGGAGACATGGTCGTCCGTTTGCTTTATCGTCCTGCGCGGGGGCTACAAGCGAACACGCGGAACGAGGCGATCGTGCAGACAAAAAAATTCGGCGACAACGGCCCGCAGGTCTCGGTGATCGGGCAGGGCACCTGGTATCTCGATCGCGGTGACCGCAAGGCGGCCGTCGCTGCGCTGAAGCGCGGCATAGATGCCGGCATGACGCATATCGACACCGCCGAGATGTATGGCGACGCCGAGCTTGTGATCGCGGATGCGATCGCCGGCCGCCGCGACGAAACGTTCCTGGTCTCGAAGGTCTTGCCGAGCAACGCCTCGCGGCGCGGCACCATCACCGCCTGCGAGCGCTCGCTGAAGCGGCTGAAGACCGATCGCCTCGATTGCTATCTGCTGCACTGGCGCGGAACCACTCCGCTCGCAGAGACGGTCGCGGCGTTCGACGAATTGATCGCGGCGGGCAAGATCCGCGCCTGGGGCGTCAGCAATTTCGACACCGAGGATCTCGACGAACTGCTCGATGTCGCGGGTGAGGGCACGATCGCCTGCAACCAGGTGCTCTACCATCTGCAGGAGCGCGCCATCGAGCACGCCGTGATTCCTTGGTGCGAGCAGCACGGCGTCGCCGTCGTCGCCTACTCGCCGTTCGGTCACAATGATTTTCCCTCGCCGTCGACCAAGGCCGGCGCGGTGCTGCAATCGATCGCGCAGGCGCACAAGGCAACGCCGCGCCAGGTCGCGCTGAGCTTCCTCACGCGGCTGCCGTCGGTGCTCGCGATTCCGAAGGCGTCGAACGCGGAACACGCGGCGGAGAATGCTGCCGCCGGCACGCTCAAGCTCAGCGCCGAGGAACTCGCCGCGCTCGATGCCGCGTTCCCGCGCGGGCCGAAGCCGCGCTCGCTGCCGATGCTCTGAGCGCGTTCCGCTCCACACAGTTCTTAACAAACTGTTGCAGTTGCGGCGGCACACAGCCTGCGGCGGGCGGTCGCGCGCGCTGGCGCATATCGGAGTCCCGTTTTCGGGCATTGTTCTCGCGGCGGAATTGGCGTTTTGTGCGAGCAGCAGATTCCCTTTATTTTGTCTTCGAGATTGCCGTGACACCGCCCCCCGCAGCCGTGGCCGCCAGGCTGGACAGCGTTCCCCTTTCATTGCCCGCAAAGACCGCGCCCGCAGCGACAAGCAAGGCGCCCGCCCGCACCGACCGGCCGTTCAAGGGCATCGCGCTGATCCTGCTGTCGACCGTGTTCCTGGGCACCTCCGACGTCACGGCGAAATATCTCTCCTCCACGCTGCCCTCGATCGAGATCGCCTGGATCCGCTTCCTGGTGTTCGCGATGATCATGACGCCGGCGATGCTGCCGGGCTCGCCGCTGTTCGCGCTGCGCAGCAGCCGTCCCGGGCTGCACGTGCTGCGCGGCGCCGCGCTGCTCGGTTCCTCGCTGATCTTCATCACGGGGCTCGGCTTCCTGCCGATCGCCGAAGCCTCCGCCACCAGCTTCGTCTCGCCGTTGTTCGTCACCGCGCTGTCGATCGCTTTCCTCGGTGAGAGGGTCGGCATGCGACGCTGGATCGCGACCGCGGTCGGCCTCGCCGGCGTGTTCATCATCCTGCGGCCGGGCACCAGCGCCTTCCATCCCGCCGCGATTTTCCCGCTCGTCTCGGCGCTGGCCTGGGCCGGCACGCTGATCCTGACGCGCATGATGAGCGGCAGCGAGCGCCCGATCACCGTGATGACCTATTCGTCCATCGTCGGCGTCGCCATCGTCAGCGCGCTGGTGCCGTTCGTCTGGGTCACTCCGAGCTGGCACGACATCATGTTCGGCATCCTGATCGGCGTTGCGTCCACCGTCGGACAGTGGATCGTGGTGCTGGCATTCCGCTATGGCGATGCCTCGGTGCTGGCGCCGTTCTCCTACACGCAGCTGCTGTGGGTCAGCATCCTCGGCTTCCTGATCTTCGGCGAAGTGCCCGACAGCTGGACCATCCTCGGCGCCGGCTTCATCGTCGCCTCGGGCCTCTACACCGCGCATCGCGAGCGCGTCCGACGGTCGCAGCTGCTGACCGTGGCCAGCGAGCCGTCGCCGAACGCCTGACCGGGGTACCGAGAATCGTGCGCTGGTTGCGAAGCTAGCCTCCGCTAGCGTTGCGCGTGTACAACAGTCGGGCCGAAACTTCGATTTTCGGAAGCTGAATCGAAGGATTTCGGACACAATCAACAATCGCGCGTTTGGCAGCATGCTAATCTCGCCCCAAGAGCGCCGTAGAGCGTTTGGGGGCAGTTCACGTGCATTTTGGTTCGTTCTTTTTTTCGTTTGCTCGGCAGTTTCGCGGTGTGCTGGCTTCGGCAGTCTGCGTCTCGGCGGCTGCAAGCCTGCTGCTGTCCGGTTCGGCACAGGCCCAGAGCTTCACCTGGGGCGGCAGCGGCAGCACAACGAGCAGTGCCGACTACCAGCTTCCGACCAACTGGTCGACGACGTCGCCCGGCGCGCCGCCGATCCTCCCGACCCAATCCGCCATTTTCGATTCGGCGGGATCGGCGACGGTCACGATCGGCGCTGGCCCGATGCTGCTGGACTCGTGGACCTTCACCGCCAATTCGCAGTCGTACACGATCAGCGGCAACCCGGTTAACTTCGCCCTGACGGGGCCGAGCGGCGGCCTGATCAACCGGGCCAACAGCGGCCAGACGATCACCATCAGCGCCAGCATCAACGACGGGCTTGCGCCCGGCGTGATGCTGCAACAGCTCGGCAACAGCACGCTGGTGCTCGCGGGCACCAATGCCTACTCCGGCGGCACGCTGATCTCGGCCGGCGCCGTGCAGGTGACGAATGCGGATTCGGTCGGCACCGGCACCATCACGCTCAATGGCGGCACGTTCCAGATGCAGTCGCCGACGGTCTCGAGCATCGCCTTCGCCAACAACATCGCGGTCAACGCAGCCGGGGGAACGGTCGATGCGAACGGCGCCCAGGTCAATCTCCAGGGCGTGATCGCCGACGGCGTCGGCGCCGGGGTTCTGCGCCTGATCGACTCGTCGGCGTCCGCGTTCTCCAACGTGCAGCTCTCCGGCGCCAACACCTATTCCGGCGGCACGCTGGTGGTCGATACGACCGTTGTCGTCAGCAACAACAGCTCGGTCGGGTCGGGCACCGTCACGCTCGACAATGCCTCGTTTCAGGCCGACGGCCTCGGCAACCTGACCTTCGCCAACAACTTCAAGATCAATACGTCCGCCATCGGCAGCGCGATCGATGCCAATGGCGTGACACTCACGATCGCCGGCAACATCGCCGACGGCAACGGCCCCGGCAAGCTGACCGTGCTGGACAATTCGGGCGGGCTCGGCCGCGTGGTGCTAACAGGCACCAACACCTACACCGGCGGCACCACGATCTGCGATTGCGCGACCTTGCAACTCGGCGACGCCACCCACACCGCCTCGATCGTCGGCGAGGTCGCCGTCGACGGCAAGTTCGACATCGTCAATGCCAACACCGCGGGCATCACCAAGATCGTCAACGACGGCTTCAACGGGATCGCCACCACGACGTTCTACAATTCCACCACGGCGTCGACGGCAACGATCGTCAACCAGAATTTCGGCATCACGGAGTTTCGCGACAGCAGCACCGCGGGCAATGCCACCGTGAGCAACACCAATGGTGCGCTCACGATCTTCCGCGACACCAGTTCTGCCGGCAACGCCAGATTCACCAACACCAACGGCGGCACTGTGGTGTTCGGCGACGCGTTTGGTCCTCCCGGCGGCTCCGACACCAGCACGGCCGCCAAGGCCGTGATCGACAATTCCAACGGCGGTGCCGCGGTGTTTCTGGGCCACACCAATGCGGGGCAGGCTACCATCACCAACGGCACCAATGGCGGCTCGACACAGTTTTTCGAGTCCTCATCTGCGGCTTCCGCAACCATCGTCACGCTCGCAGGCGGTCAGGTCGCCTTTTTCCAGAACAGCACAGCGGCAAACGCCAGCTTCGACAACAGCGGCGTGCTCTATTTCGGATCTGGCGGTTTCAACCCGGTGGAGGCGCCGACCGCGGCCAACGCGACGATCGTTAATCGGGACGGCAGCGTTCTGCAGTTCGATGCCTATGCCACCGCGGGCAATGCGACCATCGACAACCAGGCCGGCAGCCAACACATCTTCACGGCGTTCGCTACGGCCGGCGATGCCACCATCACCACCGAAGCCGGCAGCACCATCAAGTTCTTCAACAACGCGACCGGCGGCAACGCACAGTTCATCACCAACGGCACCGGACTGGTCGATTTCTCGCTCAGCACGGGGCCGAACGGCGACGGGCGCATCACCGCGGGTTCGATCGCAGGTTCCGGCTTCTATTATATCGGCTCAGGCAACACCCTCGTCGTTGGCAGCAATAATCTCTCGACGGCGCTCGGCGGCGTGCTTGCCGACTTCGATCCGTTGAACCCATTCCATATCTGTGGCTGCTTCGGCGGCGGCCGCACCGGTCCCGCCAATTTCGAGAAGACCGGCAGCGGCACCCTGACGCTGTCCGGCGTCAACAGCTATACCGGCACCACGACGGTCAACGGCGGCATTCTTCAGGTCGACGGCTCGATCGCCTCGTCGAGCCTCACCACGGTGAATGCCGGCGGCGCGCTGTCCGGCATCGGCACCGTCGGCAACACGACGATTGCAAGCGGCGGCATCCTGATGCCCGGCAATGCGACGTCAGGCACATTCCTGAACGTGGCGGGCAACCTCGCCTTGCAGTCGGGTGCACTTTATCTCGTCGGGCTCAATTCGACGGCGTCCACCCTGGCCAAGGTGAGCGGCAGCGCGACGCTGGCCGGATCGGTCGGCGTCCGCGTCGCCGCCGGCAGTACGATCGCCAAGCAATACACCATCCTGTCGGCGGCCGGCGGCCGCAGCGGCACGTTTGCGGGTGTCGATTCAACCGGGCTGCCGTCGAACCTCGTCGCGACGCTCGGCTATGACGCGAGCAACGCCTATCTCAACTTCGCGCTCGATTACGGCGCGAAGTCGAAGCTGAACGTCAATCAGCAGAACGTCGCCACCACGCTGCAGAACTTCTTCAACGCCAATGGCGGTATCAACGCGGTGTTCGCCGGACTGTCGCCGAACGGCCTGACGCAGGCCTCGGGCGAAGGCGCGACCGGCTCGCAGCAGGCGACGTTCAACGCGATGGGCCTGTTTCTGGGATTGTTGACCGATCCGTTCGTCGCCGGGCGCGATGGTGGCTTCGGCGGCGCCGCGGGGGTGACGCCGTTAGCCGAGGAGAGCACCCCGCTCGCCTATGCGGCGCGCAAGACCGAACCACGCGATGCGCTGGCCGCGATCTACACCAAGGCGCCGCCACCGCAGCCGAGCTTCGAGCAGCGCTGGAGCGTTTGGGCGGCGGGCTATGGCGGCTCGCAGACCACCAGCGGCAACGCGATGCTGGGCTCGAACAACACCAGTAGCAGCCTCTATGGCAGCGCGGTTGGCGCCGACTACCGCTTCTCGCCGAACACCATTGCCGGCTTTGCGCTCGCCGGCGGCGCAACCAGCTTCAGCGTCAACGGTCTCGGCTGGGGCCGCTCCGATCTGTTCCAGGCCGGCGCGTTCGTTCGCCACAGCGTCGGCGCGGCGTACTTAAGTGGTGCGCTCGCCTATGGCTGGCAGGATGTCACCACCGACCGCATCGTCACCGCAGCCGGCGCCGATCATCTGCGCGCCAACTTCAATGCCAATGCCTGGTCGGGCCGGCTCGAGGGCGGCTATCGCACTGCCACGCCGTGGATCGGTCTGACGCCTTACGCGGCGGCCCAGTTCACGAGCTTCGAGCTGCCGGCCTATGCGGAGAGTGTGGTCTCCGGCGGCGGCGCCTTCGCGCTGAACTATGCAGCGAAGAGCGTTACCGACGTCAGGAGCGAACTCGGCCTGCGCTCCGACAAGTCGTTTCCGGTTGACGGCGGCGTCGTGACGCTGCGCGGCCGCGTCGCCTGGGCGCATGACTTCAATCCGGACCGCGCCGTTGGTGCCGTGTTCCAGACGCTGCCTGGCGCGGCCTTCGTGGTCAACGGCGCGGCGCAGGCCAGCGACTCGGCGCTGACCACGGCCTCCGCCGAGCTGAGGTGGCGCAACGGCTGGTCGGCCGCCGCGACCTTCGAAGGTGAATTCTCCAACGTGACACAGTCTTACGCCGGCAAGGGCGTTATGCGCTATACGTGGTGACCCTCCGTGCTATAGCCTCCTGCGGCGAAAGCTTGTCCCGGACGTGATCCGCGACAGCATTTCGCGGGACGAAATACGCATCAAAATGAGTGCGACAAAACCCACGCGGGAGGGAATATGCGCGCAGCGATCTTCAGGAACGGCGAGATTGTCGTCGACCGGGTGCCCGAGCCGAAGCCCGGCGCCGGCCAGGTGCTGGTCAAATCGCTCGCCTGCGGCATCTGCGGTTCCGATCTGCACGCGCGCAAGCACGCCCACCGCATGGTCGAGCTGAGCAAGTTCCTGCCCGGCCGCACGCCGATGGATCTGTCGCGCGACGTCGTGTTCGGTCACGAGTTCTGCTGCGAGGTCCTCGACTACGGCCCGAACACCACGCGCAAGCTGAAGCCGGGCACGCGCGTGTGCTCGCTGCCGGCGCTGCTGACGCCGGAGGGGCCGAAGGGCATCGGCTATTCCAACGACTATCTCGGCGGCTATGCTGAGCAGATGCTGCTCAGCGAGCCGCTGCTGCTCGAAGTGCCGAACGGGCTTGCGGCCGAGCACGCCGCGCTCACCGAGCCGCTTGCGGTGGGCGTGCATGCGGTTGCGATGGCCAACATCAGGGGCGGCGAGGTGCCGCTGGTGATCGGCTGCGGACCGGTCGGGCTGGCGGTGATTGCGGCGCTGAAGATCAGGGGGCTCGGACCGATCGTTGCTGCCGATTATTCGCCGGCACGGCGCCTGCTCGCCGAGAAGATGGGCGCCGATGTGGTGGTCGATCCCGCCAGGACGCAGCCCTATGCGAGCTGGGCCGAGCATGCCCAGATGACCGACGCGGAGAAGGCGGCGCGGCCGCCGATGCAGGCGCTGCTGCCGCCGCTGAAGCCCGCGCTGATTTTCGAATGCGTCGGCGTGCCCGGCGTGCTGCAGCAGGTGTTCGAGGGCGCCCCGCGCAGCGCCCGCGTCGTCGTGGTCGGCGTCTGCATGGAGACCGACAAGTCCGAGCCGATGCTCGGCATCATCAAGGAGCTCAACGTCCAGTATGTGCTCGGCTATACGCCCGAGGAATTCGCCTATTCGCTGCGCCTGATCGCGGAAGGCCAGGTCGATGCCGCGTCGCTCGTCACCGGCCGCGTCGGCATCGACGGCGTCGCGCAGGCCTTTGCCGATCTCGCCAATCCCGAGGCGCACACCAAGATCCTGGTCGAGCCGTGGCGCTGATTTGGCGTTGAACCTGGCGCCAAACTGACGGCGATGGGTGCGGTTTGCATTTCGTGGCGCCGAACCTATAGTTCGCTGTCTCTTATCGCACTGACTGCATGCACCTCATGCGCGTTTCAATCATCACCGGAGGCGGCTCCGGCATCGGCGCCGCGGTCGCGCGCCGGCTCGCCGGCCCCGATCAATCCCTGATGCTGCACGGACAGGGCGCTGACCCCGCCGGGCTCGCGCGGCTGAATTCGGTTGCGGAGGAATGCCGCAGCAAGGGCGCGAAGCTCGAGGTCTGCACCGGCGATCTCGCCAAGGCCGGCGCCGGCACCGCGCTGGTCGCGGCAACGCGGGCCGCGTTCGGGCCGATCGACAGCATCGTGCACGCCGCGGGCTTTGCCGACCGGCGCGAATTCTTGAGCCTGCCGCGCGAGGCGCTGGAGCGCGCCTTCGCGGTGATGGCGGCGGCCTTCCATGAAATCGCGGCGGCCGCGCTGTCCGACCTCACGCGCAGCGCGCAAGGCCGCGTCGTCGCGGTGTCGAGCTTCGGGCCGCATCGCTTCGTGCCCGGCGCCACCTATCCGGGATCGGCGGCTGCGAAGGCCGCGCTCGAGGTGCTGGTGAAGTCGCTCGCGATCGAGCTCGCCGCGTCAGGCGCCACCGCCAATGCCGTGATTCCCGGCTACACCCGCAAGGATCCCGACCTGTTCGGCGCGCTTGATACCGCGACCTGGGAGCGCGTCGCAAAGGCGAATCCGATGCAGCGGCTGGCCGAGCCCGACGAGGTCGCAGTCGTCGTCGCCTTCCTGCTGTCGCCGGAAGCGGGCCACGTCACCGGCGCGACGCTGCCGGTCGATGGCGGCCTGACCTTGATGTGACGGCATGAGCGAGGGCACGGCAGCACAGCAGGTCGATGTCGCCGTCCTTGGCGCCGGCATGGTCGGCGTCTCGGCGGGCCTCGCCGCGCGGCAGCGCGGGCTCTCCGTCGTCGTCGTCGATCGCCGCGAGCCAGGCAGCGAAACCTCCTACGGCAATGCCGGCATCATCTCGTCGGGCTCGATCCTGCCGCTCAACACGCCGTCGCTGCTGAAGAACTTGCCGAGATATCTGACCAACGCGCATCCGGCGCTGCGCTGGAACATTGCGTGGGCGCTCGCCAATGCCGGCTGGGTGATGCGCTTCCTCGCAGCCGCTGTACCGTCGCAGACCAAACCGCGCGCCGCCGCGTTGCACGGTCTGATCGGCGCGTCGCTGAAGCTGCATCGCGACTGGATCGTGCAGGCCGGCGCTGGCCATCGCATCCGCGAAACCGGCTGGCTCAAGGCCTGGCGCGCCGACGGGCTCGCCGCCGCGAAGGCCGAGCAGGCAGCGCTCGCCGAGTTCGGCATCAGGAGCGAGGTGCTTGATCGCCAGGCGATCTCCGCGCTCGAGCCGAACATCATCCCTGCCTACAGCACGGGTCTCCTGCACACGCAGACGGCATCGGTCGATTCACCCGGCGCGGTGGTCAAGGCCTACGCGCAGATGCTTGCCGCTGGCGGCGGCACGATCAGGCAATCCGGGATCCGGCGGATCGAAGCGCACGGCGATGGCTGGCGCGTGCAGCTCGCCGACGGCGAGATCGCCGCACGCCATGTCGTGGTCGCGCTTGGGCCGTGGTCGGCCGAGCTGCTGCGGCCGCTCGGCTATCGCGTGCCGCTGGCGTTCGAGCGCGGCTATCACCAGCATTTCGTGCCGAACCCGGCACGCAAATTGCTGCGGCCGATCCATGACGCGGAGGGCGGCTTTCTGATGACGCCGATGGAGCAGGGCGTTCGCGTCACCAGCGGCGTCGAGCTCACCGCGCGCGACGCGCCGTCGAATTTTTCGCAGCTCGAGGCGGTGGTGCCGATGGCGCGCAGCGTGGTCGAATTTGGCGATGCGGTCGGCGAGCGCTGGCGCGGCGCGCGGCCGACGCTGCCCGACAGCCTGCCGATGATCGGTAAGGCGCCGCGGCATCGCGGGCTCTGGCTCGCCTTCGGCAACCAGCATATCGGCTTCACCACCGGTCCCGGAACGGGCGCCGCAATTGCGGCGATGATCGCGGGCGATGCGCCGCCGTTCGAGGTCAATGCATTTTCGCCAGACCGGTATATCGCGTGACACGCGCGAGGCCGCCTGCGATGCTTGGCGATCAAGCGCGCGGCAACCGAGAGGCAGGATGAACTACGTCTGGGATTTCGGCATCCTTGCCAAGTATAGCCATCTGTTCTGGCTCGGGCTCGGCTGGACCATCGCCTACACCATCGGCACCATCATCCTCGGGACCTTGATCGGCCTGATCGTCGGCATGCTGCGGCTGCGGCGCATCCCGGTGATCGACTGGCTCCTGATCGCCTATATCGAATTGTTCCGCTGCACGCCGCTGCTGGTGCAGATCATCTGGTTCTACTACGCGTTTCCGGTGGTGATCGGCGTCAACATCCCGGCGCATGTCGCCGCCGTCAGCGTGCTCTCGCTCTATGGCGGCGCATTCTACGCCGAGATCGTGCGCGGCTCGATCGAGAGCGTGCCGGTCGGGCAGTGGGACGCGGCGAAGGCGCTCGGCTTCCGCGGCTGGCGCCTGATGCGGCTCGTGATCCTGCCGCAGGCGCTGAAGCCGATGATGGCGCCCTATGTCAACCAGTCGGTCACGCAGCTCAAGAACACCTCGCTGGTCTCGATCATCGCGGTGCCCGATCTCGTCTACAACGCGACCTTGATCAACGCCGACACCTACCGGCCGCTCGAGGTCTACACCATCGTCGCGCTGATCTATTTCGCGATCCTGTTCCCATCGACACTGGTCGCGCGCCGGCTGGAGCGCGGGCTGACCTACGACAAGGTGTGAGTAATTCTGAGAAGCGGCCGCATCGGTGGTTCACCTCTCCCGCTTGCGGGGGAGGTCGGATCGCATCGTAAGATGCGATCCGGGTGGGGGCTTTTTCCACCCGAAGGTTCCGACGCGCGGTGACACCCCCACCCCAGCCCTCCCCCGCAAGCGGGAGAGGGAGCCGACCGCCGATGCGGTGGCCAAGCCTCAAATACTCAACTCCACCGGCACATCCTCGGGCTTGACGCCGGCGAGGCCGAGGCCCTTGACGAACCATTCGCGCATCTGGCCGATGCCGCGGTTGTAGTCGATCCACACCGAGAGGAAATCGCGCCAGCGCTTGTCGGCTTCGCGCCGCACCGCCGTGCCACTCGCGATCGTCACCGACGGCGAGGCCAGGATCTTGTAGGTGCCGAGGTTCGGGTTCTTGGCGATCGCGGTCAGCCCCAGCACCAGCGCGTTGACCACGCAATCGACGCGACCCGACGACATTTCCAGCATCACCTCGTCGCGCGACTTCAGCGACTTGATGGTGGCGTTCGGCGCAAAGCGGCGCGCCACCGCCTCGTTGGCCGAGCCGACGTCGACCGCGATCTTCACCTCGGGCTTGTTGATGTCGGCCCAGGTCTTGGCTTCCAGCCCCTTCTTCAGCATCGCGCCGAACGGATGCGGGAACACCAGATTGGTGAAATCGACAACCAGCGCGCGCTGCGGGGTCGGGTTGAGCGCGAAGCCGAGATCGATCTTGTTGGCCTGCAGATCGAGAATTGAATTGCCGTAGGTCGACTCGACATATTCCAGCTTGACGTCGAGCAGTTTGGCCAGATCGTTGGCCATCTCGATCGAGAATCCGGACCAAGTGCCCGAGGCGAGGTCCTTGTTGAAATAAGGCAGCTCGCCCGGCAGCACCGCGATCCGCAGCACCTTGTTGGCCCGGATGCGATCCAGCGTGTTGTCGGCTGGCGTCTGCGCCGCGGCCGGGGCGGCCATCGCGGCCGCGAGTGCCGCGCCGCTGCCGATCCCGAGCGCATAGCGCAGCGCGTCACGGCGATCTTCGGAAATTGCGATGTCGTCGGATTGAGTCAAGCGGGCCTCCCTGCACCAGATCGGGGGAAGCCTAGCGTCGGTATCCGGTGCCAGCAAGGGCGCGCGCCTGCACCATTGGTAGGCGCCGTTGCCCAAGCGCTGGTCCTTCTTACCTCGCCCCGCTTGCGGGGAGAGGTCGGATTCGAGTGGAGCTCGAATCCGGGTGAGGGGGACTCTCCGCTTGCGAACTGGGAGCGCTTGTGCGGAAGCAGCCCCTCACCCCAGCCCTCTCCCCGTAAGAACGGGGCGAGGGAGCGCAGTGTCGCCCAGTCCGATCAATACCGTCCCGGCACGTACATCTCCGGCGGGATCGGGCCGCGGTGATAGTCGGGGTTGCGGACCCGCGGCGGCAGCACCACCGGCTGGTGGGTCACCGTCTGATAGGGGATCTGGCTTAGGAGATGCGAGATGCAGTTGAGCCGGGCGCGCTTCTTGTCGACGGCATCGACGATCCACCACGGCGAGTCCTGCAGATGCGTGCGTTCCAGCATCGTCTCCTTGGCCTTGGTGTAGAGCTCCCAGCGGGTCCGCGCCTCGACGTCCATCGGGCTCAGCTTCCACTGCTTCAGCGGATCCTGGATCCGCATCGAGAAGCGGAACGCCTGTTCCTCGTCGGTGATCGAGAACCAGTATTTCAGGAGGACGGTGCCGGAACGGATCAGCATGCGCTCGAAATCCGGCACCGAGTTGAAGAATTCCTCATACTGCTCGTCGCTGCAGAACCCCATCACCTTCTCGACGCCGGCGCGGTTGTACCAGCTGCGGTCGAACAGCACGATCTCGCCGCCGGCCGGCAGATGCGAAACATAGCGCTGGAAGTACCATTGCGTGCGCTCGCGCTCGTTCGGCGCCGGCAGCGCCGCGATCCGGCAGACCCGCGGATTGAGCCGCTGGGTGATGCGCTTGATCACGCCGCCCTTGCCGGCGGAATCGCGGCCCTCGAACAGCACCACGACCTTCTTCTTCTCGTGCTGCACCCAGTCCTGCAGCTTGACCAGCTCGCCCTGCAGCCGCAGCAATTCGCGGAAGTAGAACTTGCGGTCGATCGACGGCCTGCCGGCGGCGCCGTCATGGTCGAGCTCGTCGAGCCTCATGTCGTCCAGCTCGAGCTCGAGTTCCTCGTCGAGGCTGTCGGCCATCTCCTGATGGATGCGGGCGCGCAAGGCTTCGTCGCGCAAGGCTTCGTCGCGCAAGGCTTCATCCCGCAAGGCTTCATCCCGGGAGGCTTCGTCGGTGAGGGCGGAGGTCGTCATGAAGGTCCGTCTTTCAGTGTGTTAGATGGATCGGACGGCAGCATTGACGGGCGATGTTACCCCTCTATGACAATGCCATGACCGCTGTTTCACGCCGCCGGGCGGACTGTGCTAACAAGCCGACAAAACCAAAAAGGGAGATGTGCCGATGATTTCGCTCACGCCAAAAGACGTCCTGCCGGAGGACGGCACCGCCGGCACGCTGGTCGGACGGGTCTGGCTGCCGCAGGCCGGCGGGCCGGCTGTCGCCGCGGTTCGGGCAGATGGCGTGTTCGACGTCACGGCGCGGTTCCCGACGGTGAGCGCGCTCTGCGAGGAAAGCGATCCCGCGGCCGCGCTGCGCGCCACGCGCGGCGAGCGGATCGGCGATTTCGAGGCGATCCTCGCCAACACCCCGCCCGACGGCCGCGACAAGGCCAGGCCGCATCTGCTGGCGCCGGTCGATCTCCAGGTGCTGAAGGCCGCCGGCGTCACTTTCGCGATCTCGATGCTGGAGCGCGTGATCGAGGAGCGGGCGCGCGGCAATCCGTCCTCGGCGGAGGCGATCCGCAAGGAGGTGGTGCGCCTGGTCGGCGACGATCTCTCCAAGCTGAAGCCCGGCTCCGAGCAGGCGATGAAACTGAAGCAGGTGCTGATCGATCAGAATGCCTGGAGCCAGTATCTCGAGGTCGGCATCGGTCCCGACGCCGAAGTGTTCACCAAGGCGCCGACGCTGTCCTCGGTCGGGTCAGGCATGGACGCCGGGCTGCATCCGAAGTCGACCTGGAATAATCCGGAGCCGGAGGTCGTGCTTGTTGTCTCCGCCGCCGGCAAGATCGTCGGCGCCGCGCTCGGCAACGACGTCAATCTGCGCGACTTCGAGGGGCGCTCGGCGCTCTTGCTGTCGAAGGCCAAGGACAACAACGCGTCCTGCGCGATCGGCCCGCTGCTCCGGCTGTTCGACCAGACCTTCTCGCTCGACGATGTCAGGAAGATGGATGTCGGCCTGACCGTGACGGGCGCAGACGGCTTCGTGCTCGAGGGCCATTCCTCGATCAGCAAGATCAGCCGCGATCCGACCGATTTGGTCGCCCAGACCATCGGCTCCGTGCATCAATATCCCGATGGATTTGCGCTGTTCCTCGGCACGATGTTCGCGCCGGTCAAGGACCGCGACGCCAAGGGCGAGGGTTTCACCCACAAGCGCGACGACATCGTCACCATCGCCGCGCCGCAGCTCGGCAAGCTGGTCAACCGGATGCGGGGCAGCGACGAGTGCGAGCCCTGGACCTTCGGCGTCGGCGCTCTGATGAAGAACCTCGCACAGCGCAAGGTGCTGTGAGGAGAAGATACTAATCCATCGTGAGGTTAGCACGCTCGTCGGGCTCCCTCCCCCCTTGTGGGGGAGGGTGGGGAGAGGGGTGGCCCCAGGCGAGATGTTCGATCACACCGGGCTCCGTAGCGCACGTGCCCGCGTGGGTCGGTCGCTGTCTTGAAATGCGCCTTTCGATGATGTGCCACTGTTCGCTGAAGCGGCGGCATTATCGAACATGTTCAGAAACCTGCGCGGCAGATCGACCGTGTGGCGCAACTTGAGCGCGCTAAAACACGCGGAATTTGCCGCTTTTTCCTGGCTTTATGTGAACCAGTTCATCCTCGTTCGCGCCGGTCCGCTCCAGCATATCGGCTCGACGCGAACAGAAGGAGTCGCGGACATGAGCGAGCAGCCATCAAACGGAATGCCCAATTGGCTCACCACCGATATGCTGGTCATTGCCGTCTCACTGGCCATCATCGTGATTGGGATTTGGATCGCGCCGTAGCCTGGTCGTCGCGGCGAGGCCGTCCAGCCGGGCAGAGCGCCAGCGCCAATCACTGAGTTGCGCCGACGGCGCAAGCCTCCTTTGCAAAACGGAACGAGATGCAAAGCTCGGACGAAAGATGTCGCGAGAATGCGAAGTTATGCCCACTGACAGCGCAACACACTCAGTGTCGTCCCTGCGAAAGCAGGGACCCATAACCACAAATGCTGATTGTTGAACGATGCTGGGACAACGAGTCCCGTTCTCTGCGGCGTATGGGTCCCGGCCTTCGCCGGGACGACGGTGTACATTTGGTGCGACCGATGGCAGTTCAGATGCAAGCAACACTCACACCGGCAACGCCGTCGAATACTTCACCTGGCTTAGCGCAAAGCTCGACTCGATGGAGGCGATGCCGTCGAGCCGGGTCAGCTTGTTTTTCAGGAATGCTTCATAGGAGGAGAGGTCGGCGGCGACGACGCGCAACAAATAGTCGCGATTGCCGGTCATCAGGTAGCATTCGAGCACCTCGTCCCATTTCGAGATCGCGCGCGCGAAGCGGTTGAGGTCTTCCTCCTTCTGCCGCGCCAGCTTGATCGAGATGAAGACGGAGACGTGCAGCCCGATCGACTTCTGGTCGACGGTTGCGATGTAGCGAGAGATCACGCCGCGCTCCTCGAGCAGCTTGACCCGGCGGTGGCAGGGCGACACCGACAGCCCGACCTTGTCGGCGAGTTCCTGCATGGTCATGCGGCTGTCGGTCTGGAGCAGACTCAGGATCTTGCGGTCGATGGCATCGAGGGCAGGCATTGGGATGAACTCGTCAGTTGAAGCCGGATCGTGGGAATTTATCCCAATTTTTCCTGTGCTGTCGCGTGGAATTGAGATTTTCGCCGCCGCTTGCGGCAGTAACATTCCGGCGTATCGCCCGGAGCATTGCCATGGGAATCGCGCCTAAACGCCTCGACATGCTGTCCGCCCTGGCCCGCAAGGTGCTGTGGCTGTCGTCGTGGACCATCCATCACGCCAACCATGTGCGGCCCTCCACCGACGGGTTGAAGGTCGGCGGCCACCAGGCCTCGTCGGCCTCGCTCGCCAACATCATGTCGGCGCTTTATTTCTCGGTGTTGCGCCCGCAGGACCGCGTCGCGGTGAAGCCGCATGCGAGCCCGGTGTTCCACGCCATCCAGTATCTGTTCGGCCACCAGACCCGCGACAAGCTGGAGAATTTTCGCGGCTACAAGGGCGCGCAGTCCTACCCGTCGCGCACCAAGGACAGCGACGACGTCGACTTCTCCACCGGCTCGGTCGGTCTCGGCGTGGCGCAGACCTTGTTCGCCTCGCTGGTGCAGGACTACGTCAAGGCGCATGGCTGGCTGAACGACCGGCCGGAGGGCCGCATGATCGCGCTGGTCGGCGACGCCGAGATGGACGAGGGCAACATCTTCGAGGCGCTGCTCGAGGGCTGGAAGCACGGCCTGCGCAACACCTGGTGGGTGGTCGACTACAACAGGCAGTCGCTCGACGCCGTGGTGCGCGAGGGGTTATGGGCCAAATTCGAGACCATGTTCCGCAACTTCGGCTGGGACGTGGTGATCGTGAAGTACGGCAAGCTGATGCTCGAGGCGTTTGCCGAGCCCGGCGGCGAGGCGCTGCGGCGCTGGATCGACAACTGCCCGAACCAGATGTACGCCGCGCTCTGCTTCCAGGGCGGCGCGGCGTTTCGCAAGCATCTGCGCGACGACATCGGCGACCAGGGCGAGGTGTCGGCGCTGATCGAGCGCCGCAGCGACGACGAATTGCTGGCGCTGATGTCGAATCTCGGCGGCCACGACATGGCGAGCATGATCGAGGCCTTCGAGGCGATCGACCATGATCGGCCGGTCTGCTTCATCGCCTACACCATCAAGGGTGTCGGCCTGCCGATGCAGGGCCACAAGGACAACCACGCCGGCCTGATGACGGTGGCGCAGATGGAGAAGTGGCGCGCCGCGCAGAATATCCGCCCCGGCCACGAGTGGGACAAGTTCGAGGGCCTGTCGCAGGAACCTGCGAAGCTCGAGGCGTTTCTCGCCGAGGCGCCGTTCAACCGCGAGGGGCGCCGCCGCCTGTCGGCGCCTGAAATCGATGTGCCGGAACGGCTGGCCTTCAAGGCCTCGGCGCAGATGTCGACGCAACAGGGTTTTGGCCTCGTGCTGCACGAGCTGGCGCGCGGCGACAGCGAACTCGCCTCGCGCATCGTCACCGCATCGCCCGATGTCACCGTGTCGACCAATCTCGGCGCCTGGGTCAACCGCCGCGGCCTGTTCGCGAAAGCGGAGAACCACGATCTGTTCCGGCAGGAGAAGATCCCGTCCGCCTACACCTGGGAATATTCGCCGAAGGGACAGCACCTCGAGCTCGGCATCGCCGAGATGAATCTGTTCATCATGCTGTCGGCGCTCGGCCTGTCGCATCAGATCAACGGCGCGCGGCTCTTGCCGGTCGGCACGCTGTACGATCCCTTCATCGAACGCGGCCTCGATGCGCTGAACTACGCCTGCTACCAGGATGCCCGCTTCATGGTGGCGGCGACGCCGTCGGGCATCTCGCTGGCGCCGGAAGGCGGCGCGCATCAGTCGATCAAGACGCCCTTGATCGGGATCGGGCAGGACGGGCTCGCCTCGTTCGATCCGGCCTTTGTCGATGAACTTGCCGTGATCATGGGCTGGGGGTTCGGCCACATGCAGCGCGAGGGCGCCGAGGGTGGTTCGGTTTACTTGCGACTCTCGACGCGGACGCTGGAGCAGCCGCAACGGATCATGACCCCGGACCTGCAGCGCGACATCACCGACGGCGCCTACTGGATGCGCAAGCCGGGCCCGAACTGCGACATCGTCATTGCGTATACCGGCACCGTCGCGCCGGAGGCGATCGAGGCGGTCGGCCTGATCGGCGAGAGCCATCGCGACGTCGGTCTGCTGGCGGTAACCTCCGCCGACCGGCTCTATGCGGGTTGGTCCGCCGCGCGGAATTTGCGCCGCGACCGCCGCGGCGCGCAGCATTTGAGTCATATCGAGCGCATGCTGGCGCCGCTCGGTCGCGACTGCGGCATTGTGACCGTGATCGACGGCCATCCGGCAACGCTCGGCTGGCTCGGCAGCGTGCGCGGTCACCGCGTCGAGGCGCTCGGCGTCGAGCATTTCGGCCAGACCGGCACGATCGGCGACCTCTACCGCCACTACGGCATCGACGCCAACGCCATCATCGACGCGGCGGAAAGCGTCTCGGTCGGCGCCCCGGTGCGGCATCGCAAGATGGCGGTGTAGCCACATCGTCGTCCCGGCGAAGGCCGGGACCCATAACCACCGATCTTGGTGTGGAAGAGGGATGGGGCAACGAGTCGCGTACACCTCTCGCATTTTTGGCAATGGGTCCCGGCCCCCGTGCGCAATTGCGCACTAGGCCGGGACGACGGATATAGCCTTGCCACACGTGCGGCTCGGACCTTATATCTCGCGGACGCGCACGAGCCGCGTCCCGCATATGGCGGGTTCAATTCGCCGGGCTTTCGTGCAAGGATGCCTGCCGAACGCTTTCGTTCCCCATTCCATACGCCCCGTACAAGAGGTTTCCGATGGTCAATCGCATGCAATTCTACATCGACGGCGCCTGGGTCGATCCCGTCGTCAAAGGCAAGTCCACCCCGGTCGTCAATCCGGCGACCGAAGAAGCGATGTATGAGATTGCGCTCGGCTCCAAGGCCGATGTCGACAAGGCAGTCGCCGCCGCCAAGCGCGCCTTCGAGACCTATTCCAAGACCAGCCGCGAGGAGCGCATCGCGCTGCTCACCAAGGTCGTCGAGGTCTACAAGGGCCGCATGAAGGAGATCGGCGCCGCCGTCTCCGACGAGATGGGCGCGCCGCTGCCGATGGCCGAGAAGCTGCAGGCCGGCGCCGGCCTCGGCCACCTCATGAACACCCTCGAAGTGCTGAAAAAGTACGAGTTCGAGGAGACCATGGGCACCGCCGTGATCGTGCGCGAGCCGGTCGGCGTCGTCGGCATGATCACCCCCTGGAACTGGCCGCTCAACCAGATCGCCTGCAAGGTCGCGCCCGCGCTCGCCGCCGGTTGCACCATGATCCTGAAGCCGTCGGAGTTCACCCCGACCTCGGCGCTGATCTTCGCGGAAATCCTCCATGAAGCCGGCGTGCCGAAGGGTGTGTTCAACCTCCTCAACGGCCTCGGCCCGGAGGTGGGTGCGGCGATGAGCGAGCACCCGGACATCGACATGATCTCGTTCACCGGTTCGACCCGCGCCGGCGTCGACGTCGCCAAGCGTGCGGCGCCGACCGTGAAGCGCGTCAGCCAGGAGCTCGGCGGCAAGTCGCCGAACGTGATCCTCGACGGTGCCGACCTGACCAAGGCGGTGACCGGCGGCGTGATGCACATGTTCAACAATTCGGGCCAGTCCTGCAACGCGCCGTCGCGCATGATCGTGCCGCTCTCCAAGATGAAGGAAGTGGCCGCGATCGCGAAGGGCGTCGCCGACAAGACCAAGGCCGGCGATCCGCGTGCCGACGGCACGACGATCGGCCCGGTCGTCAACCGCGGCCAGTGGGACAAGATCCAGGCGCTGATCCAGAAGGGCATCGACGAGGGCGCAACGCTTGTCGCCGGCGGCCCGGGCCTGCCCGAGGGCGTCAACAAGGGCTTCTATGTCCGTCCGACCATCTTCGCCGACGTCACCAACGACATGACGATCGCCCGCGAGGAGATCTTCGGGCCCGTGCTGACTATCCTCGGCGCCAAGGACGAAGCCGACGCGGTGAAGATCGCCAACGACACGCCGTATGGTCTCGCCGGTTACGTCTCGGCCGACACCGTGGAAACCGCGCGCCGCGTCGGCCGCCAGATCCGCGCCGGCAACGTCAACCTGCAGGGCGTGCCGAACGAGCGCACCGCGCCGTTCGGTGGCTACAAGCAGTCCGGCAACGGCCGCGAGTGGGGCCGCTACGGTCTGGAAGAATATCTCGAGGCCAAGGCGGTCGCCGGCTACAACGCCGCGTAAGCCGAGCCACGAGAGACGCGACTTTGGCGCCGGGGCGGTTCACCGCTCCGGCGTCAGACGTTTTGGAAGGCAGAAGTTTTCATCGTCGTCCCGGCGAAGGCCGGGACCCATAACCACCGATGCATCTGGTTGAGTAAGCTCGGGCCGCATTGTTCGAATAACGAAGGTCTGTGGTAATGGGTCCCGGCCTTCGCCGGGACGACCAAGAAATTAACCGCCGAGCGCGCCTTGGGTGTTGACGTAGAGCGCATAGATCGACTGGCTCGCCGCCATGAACAGGCGGTTGCGCTTGACGCCGCCGAAGCAGAGGTTGGCGCAGCGCTCAGGCAGCGCGATGCGGCCGATCATGACGCCGTCGGGCGCGAACACGACGACGCCGTCGAGCTCGGGATCACCCATGCCCCAGCCGCACCACAGATTGCCGTCGATGTCGCAGCGCATGCCGTCGGGCGTGCCCGGGCCGGCGTCGATGAAGACGCGCTTGTTGGAGATCGTCTTGCCGTCGGCCGCAACGTCATAGGCGAGGATCTTGCGGTTCGGCTCGCCGCGGGATTCCACGACATAGAGGATCTTCTCGTCCGGCGAGAAGCACAGCCCGTTCGGCCCCAGCACGCCCTCGGCGACGATCGTGGCCTTGCCGGTTTCGGGATCGAGCCGGTAGACGTTGGGCTCGATCTCGGGATCAGCCTTGTAGCCTTCGTAATTGCCGAGCAGGCCGAAGATCGGATCGGTGAACCAGATCGAGCCGTCGGATTTCACCACGACGTCGTTCGGCGAGTTCAGCCGCTTGCCGCCGAAGGAATCGATCAGCACCGTAATCGATCCGTCATACTCGGTGCGCACCACGCGGCGGCCGCCATGCTCGCAGGTGATCAGTCGCCCCTGGCGATCGCGGGTGTTGCCGTTGGCGAAGTTCGACGGCTTGCGGAAGATGCTGACCGCGCCGGTCTCTTCCTCCCATTTGAGGATGCGCTGGTTCGGGATGTCGCTGCACAACAGATAGCGGCCGTCGCCGAACCACACCGGACCTTCGGCCCAGCGCAGGCCGGTGGCGATGCGTTCAACCGCGGAGAGTTTCAGCCAGTATTTTTCGAAGCGCGGGTCGAGCGCGTGGATCGCGGGATCGGGATAGTAAGTCGCGGGACGCCAGCCGGCGGAATGAACATCGGACATTTGCTGTTCTCGTTGTTGTGTTTCGATGGTGTTTCCTTGAGCGCCTGGTTTGCTATCATTGTCGGCCTGCGACCGCAATTCGATCGCAGCAATCAGGAAAGAAGAGGGACGGCATGCCACGCATATTGATGACCGGCGCATCGGGGGGAATCGGAACGAGCCTGCGCAAGCTGCTGCCGCCGATCTATCCGGATCTCCTGCTGAGCGACATCAAGCCGCCGGCCGATCTCGGCGCGGGCGAAAAATTCAAGGCGGCCGATCTCGCCGACCTCGCACAGGTCGAGGCGATCTGCGAGGGCGTCGACGGCATCCTGCATTTCGGCGGGTATTCGGTCGAAGGTCCCTGGGACGCGATCCTGCAATCCAACATCATCGGCTGCTACAATCTGTTCGAGGCGGCGCGCAAGCAGGGTGTCAAGCGCGTGATCTTCGCCTCATCCAATCACGCGGTCGGGTTCTATCCGCGTCATCACCGCATCGGTACCGACGTCACCGCGCGGCCGGACAGTCGTTACGGTGTCAGCAAGGTGTTCGGCGAAGGCGTCGGCGCGCTCTATGCCGACAAGCACGGCATCAAGGTCACCTGCCTGCGGATCGGCAATTTCGGCGAGGCGCCGCTCGACCACCGCAGGCTCTCGATCTGGCTCAAGCCGGAAGACCTCGTCCAGCTCTGCCGCATCGGGCTCGAGCATCCCGACATCCATTTCGAGGTGCTGTACGGCGCGTCCTACAATGAGCGCTCGTGGTGGGACAATCACCGCGCCTACGATCTCGGCTATCGCCCGACCGGAAGGGCTGAAGATTTCCGCGAGCACGCGATGGCCGAGCAGGCCAAGCTGCCGCCGGATCCGGTCGGCGACTACTACCAAGGCGGCGCGTTCTGCAGCATGGAGTTCGACGGCGACAAGGAGAGGGCGATCGACTGGAAGAAGTGATCAATCCTCGCATTGCGGCAGCTGCTTCACGGATTCGGTGTGCTGCTGCGCGTCCTTCGAACCTTGCCCGGATGTCTTGGGCGGGCTGCCGGGCCCGTCAAAGGTCTCGGCGAAGTGCGTGAGGGGAAAGGCGAGGCTGATGGTCTGCCCGGTGAGGTTCTTGGCTTCGACGGCGATGGTCTGCGCGTGCTTCAGCCGCTCGATCATTTCGCCATCGGCCTCGAGCGTGCCGCCGCAGCCGAGCGTGTAGCAATGCGGCTTGGCGATCCGGATCGGCTCGTCCTGATCGATGCGGAGGCTGATCGTGCCTTCCAGCATGGTCCGCGTTCCGACGTTGGCGCTCACGATCGCGCGCTTGCTGTTCTGCGGCGAGACGCTGAGCGTGCCGCCCGACGGCACGCATTGGCCGCGCGCAGCCGCAGCGACGAAGCAGCTCGCCTCTGTCAGGCAGGTCTTGGTCCAGGGCTCGTAGGTGAGCTGCGTCGCGCGCGGATCGGCCGCTTCGCCGACGCCGCCGAGCGCAAGCTGCACGGCCAGCGATCCAAGGAATATAGCCACATAGCGCATCGCCGTCTCCTTCACGAGGAGGCCGGGTATCGCGCTATTGCGGCTTTTTGTCGTTGGAGATGCGGACGAGATAATCGGCCTTGCTGTACTGCATGTGATCGACGCAGAGCTGCGCCAGCGCCCAGCTGTCGCGGCCCTTCAAGAGCTCGATCATCAATTCGTGCTGGCGGCGCGACAGCGCGAGGCCCTCGCTGTCGGCGAGATTTTTGGCGCGCATCGGCAGCGTCAGGTTCATGTAGTCCTGCAGCGAGCGTACCAGATAGGGATTGCCGCACGCGGAGAACAGCGCGAGGTGGAACGCATCGTTGGTCTCGTGAATGCCGCGCATGTCCTGCGCCTCGGCCTTGATGCAGTAATGCCGTTGCAGTTCGCTCAATTGATCGATCAGGCTTTGCGGCGCCGGCAGGGCAATCATCAGCGCGGCCTGGCGCGTCAGCATCTCGCGCACCTCATAGATCTGCCGTACTTC
The DNA here is from genome assembly GCF_046718885.1 of Bradyrhizobium sp. UFLA01-814. NCBI lineage: Bacteria > Pseudomonadati > Pseudomonadota > Alphaproteobacteria > Hyphomicrobiales > Nitrobacteraceae > Bradyrhizobium > Bradyrhizobium sp. UFLA01-814. Next base: position 31,859 of record NZ_JAQOSR010000019.1, read on the forward strand.
CTCGGCCGAATAGAACCGCACCGTGGCGCCGACATTCTTCTCGCGCAGCACGATGCCCTGGCGCTCGAGCTGGAACAGCGCCTGGCGGACGAAATGCCGGCTCGCGCCATAGCGCTGCATCAGGGTATCCTCGACCAGCCGCAAACCGGGCGCGAAGCGGCCGAAGATGATGTCCTCCTCCAGCCGGCGGATCACCTCCGCCTGTTCCTCCTCGCGCGAGGGGGCCTGGAGTTCGGGCAATGTGGGCTCGGCTGTCATGCGCTCTCGGCTTTGGTCGATGCCTGAGGTCAGCATGGCGCCACGGTTATTGTCAATAATGGGGGCGATTTTGCCGCAGACCGGCCACCCGCCGCGACCGGATTATCTCATATTGACAATAATTCCTGCCGCTCCTTAAGTGCGGCCGAACAACCACGGGATAGAAGAAAATGGCCGACGGACTTCGCAAGGGACTGACAAGCTATGGTGACGCCGGCTTCTCGCTGTTCCTGCGCAAGGCGTTCATCAAGGCGATGGGCTATTCGGACGATGCGCTCAATCGCCCGATCGTCGGCATCACCAACACCTACAGCGACTACAATCCCTGCCACGGCAACGTGCCGCAGATCATAGAGGCCGTGAAGCGCGGCGTGATGCTGTCGGGCGCGATGCCGTTCGTGTTCCCGACGATCTCGATCGCCGAGAGCTTTGCGCATCCGACCTCGATGTATCTGCGCAACCTGATGGCGATGGATACCGAGGAGATGATCCGCGCCCAGCCGATGGATGCGGTGGTCGTGATCGGCGGTTGCGACAAGACCTTGCCGGCGCAGATCATGGCCGCGATCAGCGCCGATCTGCCGACCGTGGTGATTCCGGTCGGGCCGATGGTGGTCGGCCATCACAAGGGCGAGGTGCTCGGCGCTTGCACGGACTGCCGCCGGCTGTGGGGCAAGTATCGCGCCGGCGAGATCGACGACAACGAGATCGAGGCGGTGAACGGCCGCCTCGCGCCGTCGGTCGGTACCTGCATGGTGATGGGCACCGCCTCCACCATGGCCTGCATCACCGAAGCGCTCGGCCTGTCGTTGCCGATGAGCGCGACGATCCCGGCGCCGCATGCCGAACGCTTCCGCTCCGCGGAGGCCAGCGGCCGCGTCGCCGCCGAGATGGCGAAGACCAAGGGACCGAAGCCGAGCGAGATCCTGACGCCATCCTCTTTCCGCAACGCCCAGGTCGTCATGCAGGCGATCGGCGGCTCGACCAACGGGCTGATCCATCTCACCGCGATCGCCAACCGCTCGCCGCACAAGATCGACCTCGAGGCGTTCGACAAGCTTGGCCGCGAGGTCCCCGTGCTGGTCGACCTCAAGCCGTCGGGCGAACACTACATGGAGCATTTCCATCATGCCGGCGGCGTGCCGAAGCTGATGGCGCAGCTCGGCGACCTCATCGATCTCGATGCCAAGACCATCACCGGCCAGACCTTGCGTGAGGTCGTCGCCAATGCCGAGGATGTGCCGGGGCAGGATGCGATCCGCTCCAAGGCGAACCCGATCAAATCCGAAGGCGCGATGGCGATCCTGCACGGCAATCTCGCGCCGCGCGGCGCCGTGATCAAGCAGTCGGCGGCGAGCCCGAAACTATTGCAGCACACCGGCCGCGCCGTGGTGTTCGAGTCGGTCGAGGACATGACGCTGCGGGTCGACGATCCCGCGCTCGATGTGACCGCCGACGACGTGCTGGTGCTGCGCAATGCCGGCCCGAAGGGCGCGCCGGGCATGCCGGAGGCGGGTTACCTGCCGATCCCGAAGAAACTCGCGCGCGCCGGCGTGAAGGATATGGTCCGCATCTCCGATGCGCGGATGAGCGGCACCGCGTTCGGCACCATCGTGCTGCACATCACGCCGGAATCCGCCGTCGGCGGTCCGCTGGGGCTGGTGCGGAACGGCGACATGATCCGGCTCGATGTCGCCAAGCGCAGCATCGACCTGTTGGTCGACGAGGCCGAATTGCAGAAGCGCCGCGCCGCGCTCGTGCCGGCCGGGACGCCCGATTGGGCCAAGCGCGGCTACGCGCATCTCTTCAACGAGACCATCCTGCAGGCCGACGAGGGCTGCGATTTCGACTTCATGCGCGCCAAGGGCAAGTAGCAAGTCACCGGCGTCGTCCGGCTTGGCGGTCGAATTGTCGATAATTTCTGCGATGCGGCACTCAATGATACCCGCAGGCGGCTCGTTTCGCCTGTTTTATTGACAATCCCGCGCGACTGGTGGGATGATCCCCTCAACTAAAAGCAGGGGGAACGTCGCGATGGGCTATTCAGCCAGGATCGCCGGGATTGCTATGGCCGCGACAGCGCTGCTGCTGTCCGCGGGCGCCGGCGCGCAGGAGGTCAAGCACTTCCGCTTCGCCTACGATCAGCCGCGCAACACCGGCTATTCGGTTGCCGGTGATCTGTTCGCCGACAAGCTCAAGGAATTGAGCAAGGGAACGATGATCGTCGATCAATATCCCGGTGCGCAGCTCGGCCAGGAGCCGCAGCTGCTGCAGCTTGTGAAATCCGGAGACATTGAATTCGCCATCATCTCGTCGGCGAACACTGCAACCATCTCGCCGCAGGCCGGTGTGATGTCGCTGCACTTCCTGTTCCGCGACGCCAACCACGTGGTCAAGGCGCTTGCCGATCCGAAGGTGATCGATGCGATCAAGGCTATGATCGACGACACGTCGCAAGGCCTTCATGTCATCGCGACGGGCAGCCAAGGTGTGAGAAGCATCTATGCGAGGAAGGAAATCCACAACGTCGGCGACCTCAAGGGTGTAAAGATTCGCGTTCAGGCGACGGCTACGGAAGACACGATCTTCCCGGCTTACGCGGCGCAAACCGTCCATATGCCGTTCGGCAGCGTGTACACGTCATTGCAGACCGGCGTGGTCGATGCGGCGGAAAACAGCGTGAACGTTTACCTCGTCAATAAGCACTACGAAGTCGCGCCGGTGCTCTCGATGACCGAGCACGAGGCCAACAATGCGCTGCTGTTCGTCAGCGACAAGCTGTGGCAGAGCCTTTCAGCCGAGCAGAAGGCCTGGGTGACGACGGCGGCCGCCGAGGTGAGCGCCAAGGAGCCGGCGAAGGCGTTCGAACTGGAGAAGGCCGCGGCTGCAAAATTGAAGTCGTTCGGCGTCAAGGTGGTCGAGGACGTGGACAAGAAGAGCTTTACGGCGGTCGCCGATCCCTATCTCGACAAGCTCGCCAAGGATCTCGGGCCCCATGCGGAGAAGATCAAGAATTTGATCCGCGCGGTCAACTAACCCCCTTCCTGCGTCGTCCCGGCGAAGGCCGGGACCCATACGCCGCGGCCCTTCAGTTGAGCGATTAGGTCGCCGACTTTCTGCAAGCAACTCGAGCCGGGGGTTGTGGGTCCCGGCCCCCCGTGCGCAATTGCGCACTAGGCCGGGACGACGAGGAATTTCGAGCATGGCCATCGCCGACATACTGGTGCTGCAACGGCAGCGGTATCTGAAATGGCGGGCGCTCGACCGGCTCGAGCTGATCCTGATGATGCTGTGCGGCTTGCTGTGCTTCGGTTTCTCGCTGTCGGTGACCGCCGATATCGTCACCCGCACCATCGGTCATCCCTGGCTGTGGCTGCAGGAGGTGACCTCGACGCTGTTCATCTACGCGATCTTCATCGGGGCCGCGGTCGCGACACGGCGCAACGACCATCTCTATCTCACCGCGATCTCCGAAGCGCTGCATGGCAGGTCGCGGCTGTTCGTCGAGATCGTCATCCGTCTGGTGGTGCTGGGCGTCGCCTTCTGCCTGGTCTGGTACGGCTATCAAAATTACCTGCGCGGCTTCGGCAGCTTCCGCCTGCCGTCGGGTACGCCGATCGCCTCGCTCTATGCGGTGATCCCACTGTCCGGCATCCTGATCGGCCTGTTCACGATCGAGCAGCTCGTCAACGGCATCCGCAATGGCTTCGACCATCCAGAGCCGCCGGATGACGACCTTCCGATTCCTGCGATCGATACCCGCGCGACGACGGGAGTGCAGCCGTGAGCGCACCGGTCGTGCTTGCGCTGATGTCGTTCTGCTTCCTGTTCTTCGGCTATCTCGGCGTGCCCGTGCCGTTCTCGCTGATGGCCGGCGTGTTCGTCGGCGCAGTGCTATCAGACGTCTCGCTGGCGGCGATCATCCAGAAGATCTTCGACGGCGTCGATTCCGAGGCGCTGCTAGCGATCCCGTTCTTCCTGCTGGTCGGCGAGCTCATGAGCTCGGCCAATGTCGTGGTCCGCATCGCCAACCTGTCGGTCTCGCTGGTCGGCCACATCAGGGGCGGGCTGTCGCAGGTCGTCGTCGTCTTCAGCATGTTCTTCTCGGAGATGTCGGGCTCGACCACCGCCGACGTCGCGGTCATGAGCCGGGCCCTCGGCGGGCCGATGCGGCGGGAAGGGTATGAGCCGGCCTTCATCGCCGCGATCATCGCCTCGGCGTCGACGATCGCAGCGCTGGTGCCGCCGAGCATCACGGCGGTGGTCTATGGCGCGGTCGGCAATGTCTCGATCGCCGGGTTGTTCATGGCCGGCGTGGTCCCCGGGCTGATGATCGGCTTCGGGCTGATGATCTACTGCTACTTCTTCGGGCCCTCGGGACTGCGCAAGCCGCGCGCGCCGCTGCGCCAGGTCGCGTTCGCCGCCGGTGATGCGGCGCTACCGATGATGATCCCGGTGATCCTGCTCGGCGGCATCCTGACCGGCTGGTTCACGCCGACCGAGGCCGGGGTGGTAGCGGTCGCCTACATCATCGTCGTGGTGATCCCGGCGCTGAACCGCGGGCACCTGAAGAAGATCCCGTATGATTTCTGTCTGGCGGGCCTGATCTTCTCGCTGCCGCTGATCACGATCGGCGCGGCGAACGCGTTCGGCTGGATGCTGGCCTATCTGCGCGGCGCGATCTACATCGCCGACTGGATCACCTCGATCGCCGGCAACGATCCGCACCTCATCATGCTCCTGATGGTGTTGCTGTTCACCGTGGTCGGCGACTTCATCGAGCCGGTGCCGACCATCATCATCTTCATGCCGCTGGTCAACGCGCTGACCCAGGCCGGCGACATCAACGGCGTGCATATGGGCGTGGTGCTGATCGCAACGCTGGCGTTCGGCCTGATCACGCCGCCCTACGGGCTCGTGCTGCTGATGGCCTCGAAATTCGTCGGCGTCAGCTTTGCAAAAGCGTTGCGGGCGGCGTTGCCGATCTATGTCGTGTTCCTGGTCACGATCTGCTTCACGATCTATTTTCCGAAGGTCGTGCTGTGGCTGCCCAAGCAGGTGATCCCGGAATCGGTCGGCTGTTTCAAGGCGCCCGGCGGCACGGGGTACATCTGCCCTAACTAATCTTACCGGCACAGAACCCCTCATGGTGAGGAGCGCGGAACGCGCGTCTCGAACCATGAGGCCCGTCTGTGGCCTCGTCCTTCGAGACGCGCGCGATCCGCGCTCCTCAGGATGAGGGGAGAGACCATTGTAACGCTGTCGTAATTATTGTTCCTACTTCGACTTGCTGGTGAACTTCTTCACGGCGACGCGGAAATCGTCGGTATGCATCGCCGTGATGATCTTGTGTTCCTCGGCGTCGAGCTGCTGCTTGGTCGGTGTGGTGGCGGCCTGATAGACCAGTGATTTGGTCCCAGCGATCGCGGCGGGCGGATTTTGCGCCAGGCGCTCGGCGAGCTGCCGCGTCGCCGCCTTCAGCTCGGCCGCGGGGACGGTCTTGACGACGAGACCCCATTCATAGGCCTGCTGCGCGGTGAAACCATCCTCGGCGAGGAAAATCTGCAGCGCGCGGCGGGTCCCGACCGTGCCGACGATGCCGACCGTGCTGCCGCCATCCGGCGACACGCCGATCTTGGCATAGGCGGGCGTGAAGCGGGCATCGTCCGCGGCGATACACAGGTCGGTCACGAACGCGAGGCCCATGCCGGCGCCGGCCGCCGAACCATGCACGCTGGATAGCACGATCTTCGGCATCCGCCGGACCGTCTCGATGAAGGCGTGGTAGTGGTGAAGCATCTCGCCGACCACGGGGGCGACATTGTTGGCTTCGGTCGCGGCGCCGATGGTCTGCAGATCGCCGCCGGCGCAGAAGGCGCGGCCTTCGCCCTCGATGACCAGTACGCGAACGTCCTTGTTGGCTTCGACCGCGGCGCTGAGTTGCTCGAGCTTCTTGGCGATCGTCATGTCGATCGCGTTGAACGCGGCCGGCCGGTTCAGCGTGATGGTCGCGATGGCGCCGTCGATGCGGAGCAAAGCGGGGTCGTTGGCGGAGGGGGCGGGTGCTGGCATATTGAAGACCTTGGGCTTGTTGGTTCCGGACATTTAAGGCCTTGGCGGGAGCCGTGGCAATCCGGCCCGGCGGCCGGGGACCGCGGGTGCGCCCAGAATCGCCTGAGACCCCCTTGCATCGGTGCGAGCCATGAGGCCAAATAGCACGCGCCTTCGGTACGCAGACACGAGCGCTGTGGGGACGGGGCAAGCAAGCTAACATCGACAAGAGGAAACGGCATGGGTCACTCCTGCTCGCGCGTATTTGGGTTGTTCCGATGACGGGCTCGGTCATCATCGTCGGCGCCGGACACGCCGGCTTCCAGCTCGCGGCGTCGCTGCGCCAGGCCGGCTTCGCCGAACGCATCGCCCTGATCAATGATGAAGGCCATTTGCCGTATCAGCGGCCGCCGCTGTCGAAGGCCTATCTGAAAGGGACCGGCGGGCCCGAAACCCTGATGTTCCGGCCCGACAAGTTCTACCAGGACAACAAGATCGAGCTGATCACCGATCGCGCCCATGCGATCGACCGCAATGCGCGGAAGGTGGCGCTCGCCTCCGGCGCGTCGCTCGACTACGGCCATCTGGTGTTCGCGACCGGCGCGCGGAACCGGCTGCTCGATATCCCGAACGCCAGGCTCGACGCGGTCCGCTACCTGCGCATCCTGGACGAGAGCCAGGCGCTGCGCGACTTGATCGCGCCCGGCATGCGCGTCGTCGTGATCGGCGCGGGCTTCATCGGGCTCGAATTCGCCGCCACCGCCCGGGCCAAGGGCCTCGAGGTCGACGTGGTCGAACTCGCCTCCCGCGTGATGGCGCGCGCGGTGACCGCGGAGATTTCCGAGTTCTCGCAATCCCGCCACAGCGCGGCCGGCATCCGGATTCACCTAGGGGTGCAGGTCACGGCGATCGAGGCCGATGGCGGCAAGGTTACCGGCGTCAGCCTGAGCAACGGCACGCATATCCCGGCCGATCTCGTCGTGGTCGGCGTCGGCGTGCTGCCGAATGTCGAGCTTGCCGCGGAGGCCGGCCTGCCGGTCGCATCCGGCATCATCGTCGACGAGCATCTGTTGACAGTCGATCCGAATGTCTCCGCGATCGGCGATTGCGCGCTCTACACCAGCAAACGCTTCGGCGGATCGCTGCGGCTCGAGTCGGTGCAGAACGCGACCGACCATGCGCGCTGCGTGGCGTCGCGGCTGACCGGCAAGACCGAGGTCTATGACGGCCTGCCGTGGTTCTGGAGCGACCAGGGCCCCGACAAGCTGCAGATGGCGGGTCTCACCACCGGCTACGACCGTGTCGTGGTGCGCGGCGACCGCGCGCAGGGCGCGTTCTCGGCGTTCTGCTATCGCGGCGACAAACTGCTCGGCATCGAGTCGGTCAACCGCGCCGGCGATCACATGTTCGGCCGCCGGCTACTCGGCGCCGGTGGCTCGATCACCCCGGAGCAGGCGGGAGATGCGAGCTTTGATTTGAAGAGTGCGCTGTCCTAACAACCTCGTCGTCCCGGCCGAGTGCGCGATTGCGCACGGAGCCGGGACCCATACTCCGCGGCGGATCTAGTGAACGGGACTAGTCGTTCCAGCGCCGCAAACAATTGACATTTGTGGTTATGGGTCCCGGCCTTGGCCGGGACGACGCGTGGAAAGAACGGCGGCCACCTCATCCGCCGTCGGCATCGACGGCGCGGCCCCCATTCGTTGCACGCAAATCGAGGCGGCGGCGTTGGCGTAGGCCAGGGCGTCGCCGAGCGGCTTGCCGATGGCGAGCTGTGAGGCGAGGGCGCCGACGAAGCAATCGCCAGCGCCTGTGGTGTCGATGGCCTTGACCTCGCGTCCCGGCACGAGCAGCGGCTGGTTCTCGACCAGCGCCAGCACGCCGCGCTTGCCGAGCGTGACGCAGACGATCTTGCCTTGCCCCAAGGTCCGGGCCGCCTGTGCGAAGCGGGACGGGTCGTCGCTGTCGCGCAGCTCCGTGCCGGTCAGATAGCCGAGTTCGGTCTCGTTCAGAACGAGAATGTCGACGAGCTCGAGCAGAGCCTTGTCGGCCTGTTTTGCCGGTGCCGGATTGAGGATCGTGGTGGCGCCGACGGCGCGGGCGCGCCGGAAGAAGGCAGTGATCGCCGGCAGCGGAATCTCGAACTGGCTGACCGCGACGTCACCCTTCATAAGTGAGGGAGCCTTGACATCACGAGCGTCAACGAGCCCGTTGGCGCCCGGCACGACGACGATCGTGTTGTCTGCATTGGCGATCGTGATGATCGCCGTGCCGGAATGCGTGCCATTCGTGGTCTTGACCGAGGTGAGATCGACGCCTTGCGCGGCAAGGAACGCTCTCAGCTCCTTGCCGAACGCATCCATGCCGAGCCGGCCGATCAGCGTGGTCGGTATGCCGAGCTTGGCCGATGCCACCGCCTGGTTGGCGCCCTTGCCGCCGGGAAAATAGAGCACGGCCTCGCCGGCCACGGTCTCGCCTACCTTCGGATGGCGCTCGGCGGTCGCCACCACGTCCATATTGATGCTGCCGGCAACGAAGACGTGTCTCATGACTAGCCCCGTTCACCGATATTAAGCCTCGGCGCGAAACTCCTGCTTGACCGCCGCGATATCCGCTAGCGTCGGCAGGCCAGCCTCGTTGCCGAGCTTCTGGATCTTGAAGGTCGAGGCTGCACGCGCGAACTTGAAGTGCTCATGCCAGCCTTTGCTCGGGTTCGAAAGGTAGGAGTAGATGTAGGCGCCGTGGAAGACGTCCCCGGCGCCGTTGGTATCGATCACGCGCGCGCGCGGGATCGGGAAGGCCGGCAGCGTGCGCACCGTGCCGGCCTCGTCATACCAGAGCAGGCCGCGCTCGCCCATGGTGACGCCGCCGACCTTGCAGCCGCGGCCCTTGAGATAGTCGAGCATCTGCTCCGGCGTCTTGTCCATCTGCTCGCACAGCCGTTCGGCGACGATCGCAATGTCGATGAATGCGAGCAGCTCGTGGGTGTTGGTGCGCAGGCCGCCGCCGTCGAGCGAGGTCAGGATGCCGTCCTCGCGGCACAGCTTTGCATAATGGATCGCGGCGTCCGGCTGGTGGCCGTCGATGTGCAGTGCGCGACAGCCCTTGATGTTCAGCAGCGGAAAGGGGTGGATGTGCTGGTCGTCGCGGCAGCGGACGATGGCGCGCTTGCCGTCGTTCGGCATGATGAAGGACAGCGAGGAGGATTTGACCTTGCGAGGGTGGAACGAGATGCCGTACCTGTCGGCCATGTCCCAGAACATCCGTCCCAGCCAGTCATTGGCCATGGTGGCGATCAGGTCCGGCGGGACGCCGAGCTTGGCGCAGCAGAATGCCGCGGTCACGGCGTTGCCGCCGAACGACACCGCATAGGCGTCGGCGACGTGCTTTTCGTCGCCAACGGGCATGTGATCCGTGATGAAGGTGACGTCGATATAGGTCTGTCCGATGAAGAGAGCCTGCATTCGCTTTCCGTCGTGGCTGGTGTGGTCCCGGCCGGCGGTTCCAGACTAGCATTGCTGATCGGCCGATATCGCTGAAAATATTCGCAACCCTGCCTGGTTTACAGGTAGAGATGACGACTGCGCCGGGTCGTTCTGGCATGCGGCATAACGGCCGGCGGCAGTCCGTGGTTCCGGGTTGGGTTAAGGGAGAAACACAATGACGGCAGATTCGGGGAGGTTGCGGCCATGATTACCGGTCTCGATCACGTCGTCGTCCTGACCAGCGACATCGCTGCTGCCAGCGCGGCCTACGAGACGCTGTTCGCGCGGACGCCTTCCTGGCGCTACAGCGGCGGCGGCGCGGACCGCACGCTGTTCACGCTCGATAACACCACGCTGGAATTGGTGGCGCCGCACGGCGACGACGATGCAGCCCAGCGCATCCGCAGCGCGCTTGCCACCCAGGGCGAGGGGCTTGCGAGTCTCTGCTTCCGCACCAGCGATATCGCGAAGACACACCGCAGGCTCGACCGCTTGACGCTGAAGCCCGAACCCGTCGCGGAGGTCGAGAGCCGCGACGACAGCAGTGGAGCCACGCTGTCGTGGAAGCGTACGCGGGCCGCGACCGACGCGACGCGCGGCGTGCGCATGTTCTTCCTGGAGCGCGAGCAGGAGCGGCCGCTGTCGGTCCGCACCACGACCGCATCGATCACCGCGATGGATCACGTGGTGGTGTCGACCGCCGATCCGGAACGCGCCGCCGCGCTCTATGGTGCTCGGCTCGGGCTCGACATGGCGCTCGACCGGTCGCATCCGGAGTGGGGCCGGCTGATGTTCTTCCGCTGCGGCGACCTCGTCGTCGAGGTCACACACCGGCCGGGCAAATCGGAGACGGACGCGCCGGACCGGCTGCGCGGCATCTGCTGGCGCGTCGCCGATATCGACGCCACACGTGCGCGGCTGATTGCCGCTGGCGTCGACGTCTCCGAAGCCCGCACCGGCCGCAAGCCCGGCACGCGCGTGATGACGGTGCGCAACGGCACATGCGGTGTGCCGACGCTTCTGGTGCAGCCGTCACAGGGAAAGCCAGGCTAGGCCGCGTTTTGTCCGCGCGGCGTCCCGACAGTGTGCGTCGCGCGATCCGGTGGCGCGCCCTCAGGTGAGCAATTGCGCGCCGGGGAGTGACGAAGAGGGCATCTGCGAGAAATATTCCCGCACGAGCATCACGACAACATTCGTTCTCAAACGTCGCGCGTCATGCTACATTAACCAACCCAGCATCACCGGGCGATCGATTTGGCCAAGGCAAAGCGAATACAGAGATGGCAGCGCGACCCCCAGGGGATGCGGTTGCGTATTCTCGAGGCCGCCAAGCAAGAATTCGCCGCCCATGGCCTCGCCGGCGCGCGGGTCGACCGCATCGCGGCCAACGCCGACGCCAACAAGCGCATGCTGTACTATCACGTCGGCAACAAGGAGGATCTTTATCTCGAGGTGCTGGAAGGCGCCTATGAGAAGATCCGCGCCGAGGAGCGCACCCTCGATCTCGAGCATCTCGATCCGCCCGAGGCGATCGGGCGCCTGATCGATTTCACGTGGAACTATTTTCTGCGTAATCCCGAGTTCCTGGCACTGCTGAACACCGAAAACCTCGCCAAGGCAAAACACCTGAAGCGTTCGACCAAGGTCAAGTCGATGCACTCGCCCTTTGTCGAGATGATCCGCACCGTGGTGACGCGCGGGGTCGAGAGTGGCGATTTCCGCGTCGCGGTCGATCCGGTGCAGCTCTACATTTCGATCGCCGGGCTGGCGTTCTTCTATCTCTCCAACAGCGCCACGCTGAGCGTGATCTTCGGCCGCGACCTCTTGAAGAAGGACGCCCGCGACGAGCGCCTCGAGCACATGACCGCGCTGGTGCTGGCGGCGCTGACCGGCAAATCCACGGCGGCGTTCGGCGGAGCGATGCCGGCGCTGAAGTCGATGGAACACCGCTTGGTGTGAGGCGGCGCGGCTTGTCCGCGCTCATTGCCCATCATTCTGGCGTGTAGCCCGGATGGAGCGAAGCGCAATCCGGGTAACTCTATCCGCCGATCGCCGTTCCCGGATTTCGCTGCGCTTCATCCGGGCTACGAAGTTTCACCCGACAAAAATTTTCGCCTGACGAAAGTAGCGTATTTCGGTGCGATTTTGCCGCGCGCTTGGGGCTGGACAGTATTTATCCAACGGGTTAATTTCTGAACGAACAGAGAGACTGCAAGGGGAGCGTGACGTGGCGGAGGCAAAGAGCCCTTCGGGCCTGTCGAAGGTGCTGAATGCGGCGTGGGTACGTCCGTTCCTGTTCCTGGTCGTCATCGTGGCGGCCTGGGACCTCGCGATCCGCCTGTTCCATATTCCGGCCTACCAAATTCCCTCGCCCGGCGACGTCGTGGCGGTGCTCTGGAGCGACTGGCCGGAGCTGTTGCGGCAGTCCTGGCCGACAACCTATGCAACGATTTGCGGATTCCTGCTCTCGGCGCTGTTCGGCATTCCCGTCGCGATGCTGATCGCGGGTTCGAAGACGGTCGAGAGCTACGTCTATCCGCTGCTGGTGTTCTCCCAATCCGTGCCGAAGATCGCGATCGCGCCGCTGTTCGTGGTGTGGTTCGGCTTCGGCATCATCCCCAAGGTGATCTCCGCGTTCCTGCTCGGCTTCTTCCCCGTGGTGGTCTCGGCGGTGCAGGGCTTCAAGTCGGTCGACCCTGATATGGTCGATCTGGCGCGCGCGATGCAGGGCAGCCGCTTCCAGGTGTTCCGCGCGGTCAACCTGCCGCACGCGATGCCCGCGATCTTTTCGGGCCTGAAAGTCTCGGTGACGCTCGCCGTGGTCGGCGCCGTCGTCGGCGAGTTCGTCGGCTCCAATTCCGGCATCGGCTATGTGATGCAGCGCTCGATCGGCACCTTCGACCTGCCGACGATGTTCGCCGCGCTGGTGATCCTCGCGCTGCTCGGCGTCATCCTGTTCTGGATTGTCGACCGCATCGAGCGGCTGGTGATCCCCTGGCACGTCAGCCAGCGCGACGACATCATCTTCGCTTCCTAGCGCAGCAACCGGACAAGCGGTCCGCACAAGGACCGCGGACAATAAAGGGAGAACAACCATGAAGCGTTTGATTGCGGTCGCAGGCGCCTCGCTGGCCTGGACCGCGCTTGCGGTGGCACCAGTGTCCGCGGCCGACAAGGTCGTGCTGATGCTGAACTGGTACGTCTATGGCGAGCACGCGCCGTTCTATTACGGCAAGGCCAAGGGCATCTATGCCACTGAGGGCATCGACCTCGAGATCCAGGAAGGCCGCGGTTCGGCCGCGACCACGCAGGCGGTGGCCGCCAAGACCGCCGATTTCGGCTATGTCGACGTGCCCACGATGATGCGCGCCGCGGTGAAGGGCGCGCCCGTGATCGCCACCGGCGTGCTGCTGCAGACCAGCCCGATGTCGGCGATGAGCCTTGCCGACAAGAACATCAGGAAGCCGGAGGACATCAAAGGCAAGACGGTCGCGATCACGCCGGCGGATTCGATGACACAGATCTGGCCGCTGTTCCTGAAGAAGACCGGTCTGAAGGAAAGCGATTTCAACACCGTCGCCGGCGACGGCCAGACCAAGCTCAACGCCGTGATCAACGGCCAGGCCGACCTGCTGCTCGGCTATGTCATGGACCAGTCGATGAAGATCAAGGACGCCACCGGCAAGGACGTCTATCCGATCAAGTTCGCCGACTACGGCATCAACATGGTGTCGTCGGGCATCATCGCGAACTCCGACTATGTGAAGGCCAATGCCGACCTGGTCCGCCGCTTCATGTCGGCGACCACCAAGGCCGTGGAAGCCGCGGAGAAGGACCCGAAGGCCGCTGCGCAGTCGATCCTCGACGCCAACCCGAAGGGCGGCAAGATCGACACGTTGACGCAAGGCTTCGAGCTGACGATCCCGCTCTATCGCACGGCGGAGACCAGGACCAAGCGGCCGTTCCAGGTCACCGACCAGAACATGACCGAGTCGGTCAATCTGATGGTCGAATATGGCGGCCTCGACGCCAAGGCCAAGGCCAATCCGAAGGCGTTCTACACCAACGACTATTTGCCGAAGGGTGATTCGTGAGCGCAACAAACACCGTCATTCCGGGGCGATGCAAAGCATCGAACCCGGAATCTCGAGATTCCGGGTCTGGTCCTTCGGACCATCCCGGAATGACAGCATTCTACATCCCAGTGGATTCGGCAGAATGAATCCTGCAACCAAATCAGCCGATGTCCAGCCCGCCGCGCATCTTCGCCTGGTGTCGGACCGCGCGGCGGGAGCTACGCCGGGTATCAAACTCTCCGGCGTATCGAAGACCTACCGCTCGCGCGACGGCGATGTGCCATCGTTGCGGCCGCTCGACTTCACCATCAATGACGGCGAGTTCTTCGTCGTGGTCGGGCCCTCCGGTTGCGGCAAGTCCACGCTGCTCAAGATGATCTCGGGCCTGCTGCCGCCGACGACGGGCGAAGTGCTGGTCGACGGCGAGCCGGTGACGAAGCCGCACGGCAATGTCGGCATCGTGTTCCAGAACGCGCTGCTGCTGCCGTGGCGCAACATCCTCTCCAACGTGATGCTGCCGATCGACATGAAGCAGCTGCCGCGGGACAAATATCTGGCCCGCGCCAAGGACCTGCTGAAGCTGGTCGGCCTCGAAGGTTTCGAGAAGAAGCTGCCCTGGCAGCTGTCCGGCGGCATGCAGCAGCGCGCCTCGATCTGCCGCGCGCTGGTGCACGACCCCAAGATCATGCTGATGGACGAGCCGTTCGGCGCGCTCGACGCCATGACGCGCGAGCGGATGAATGTCGAATTGATGCGGATCCAGCGCGAGACCGGCAAGACCGTGCTGCTGATCACGCACTCGATTCCCGAGGCCGTGTTCCTCGCCGACCGCGTGCTTGTGATGACCGAGCGGCCCGGCGCGATCGCCGCGATCTACGACGTGCCGATGCCGCGGCCGCGCGCGCTCGAGACGATGTCCGATCCTGTCTTCAACGAACTGGTGCAGCGGATCCGGAAGCATTTCTTCACACAGGGATCGCTGGACTAACACCCGAGCCTTCAATGCCGCTTCGCCTCAAAGTCAACGATATCGCGTTCTTCGAACGGCCGCTGGTATTTTCCCGGCCGTTCCGCTTCGGCACGGTGACGATCACCGCGTCGACGCAGATGTTCGTGCGGGTCGAGATCGAGGTGGAGGGCAAGGGCCGCGCCACCGGCGCCGGCGCCGAGATGCTGGCTCCGAAATGGTTCGACAAGCGGCCGCATCTGACGGAAGCACAGTCGCTCGACGGACTTCGCCGCTCGCTTGCGGTTGCGCGCGAGCTCTATCTGACGAACAGGGGCTTTGACACCGCGTTCGGCTTGCACGCCGCGTGTATCGGTCCGCAGGTCGCGGCCTGCGCCGCGGAAGACATTCCGCCGCTCGCCGCCGGCTTCGGCCCGGCCGAGATCGACAAGGCGATCCTGGATGCATTGCTGCGTGCCGCCGGCGCGAACTTCTTCGACGGCATGGCCGGCAATATCGCCGGCATCGATGCGCGGCTGACGCCGGATCTCGACGACGCCGCGATCGCGCGGTTTCTGTCGACGCGCCAACGGCTCGAGCGTGTCGCCGTCAGGCACACGGTCGGGATGGACGACAAGGTTGAAGGCGAGGGCGGCGTTGCCGACCGCAACGAGAACGCCGGTGCGCGCTATTTCAAGCTCAAGCTGAACGGCGATCCCGCGCATGACGCGGCGCGGCTGGCGCGGATCGGCAGCGAGCTCGCAAAGCTGCCTTACGCAACCAGGATCACGCTCGACGCCAACGAGCAATATGCCGACCTTGCCGCGCTGAACGCGCTGGTCGACCGGCTCGACCATGACGCGGCGCTGCAGCCGATCAGGGCAAACCTGCTCTATATCGAGCAGCCGATGCCGCGCGATATCACAAGAGCCTCGCCGCTCGGGAAGCTGGCGGCGCACGGCTTCATCATCGACGAGGCCGACGATTCCTATGATGCATTCCCGCAGGCGCGCGCGCTCGGCTACCGCGGCATCTCCTCGAAATCGTGCAAGGGTATCTACAAGTCGATCATCAACGCCACCCGCGCGGCGGCGTGGAGCGCTGAGAGCGGCGGGTATTTCATCAGCGGCGAGGACCTGACCTGCCAGGCCGGGCTCGGCGTGCAGCAGGACCTCGCGCTCGGAGCGCTGATCGGCGTCACCCATGCCGAGCGCAACGGGCACCATTATGTCGACGGCTTTGCCGACACCCCGACTGACGAGGCCGACGCCTTCCTCACCGCGCATCCCGATCTCTACGCGCGCGCGGGCGGCAAGGTCCGCCTCGCGATCCATGACGGCGATCTGCTGACCGGATCGATCGCCGCCGCGCCGGGCTTTGCCAGTTCGGTCCATCCGGACTGGTCCACCATCCAGCCGCTGCAGCGGCCAACACCACGCGTTTCGCAGGAGCAGACAGTATGACGACCAAGCGCCTCGGCCTGATCATGAACGGCGTCACCGGCCGGATGGGGCTCAACCAGCATCTGATCCGCTCGATCGTCGCGATCCGCGAGCAGGGCGGTGTGCAGCTCGCGAACGGCGACCGTGTCATGCCCGATCCGATCCTGGTCGGCCGCGATGCCGAGAAGGTCGGCGCGTTGGCAAAACGCTACAACATCGAACGCCACACCACCGATCTCGATCGTGCGCTCGCCGACAAGGGCGACACCGTGTTCTTCGACGCCGCGACCACGCAGGCGCGGCCCTCACTGCTGACCAAGGCGATCAATGCCGGCAAGCATGTCTATTGCGAGAAGCCGATCGCGACAAATCTCGAGGAGGCCGTTGCGGTCGTGAAGCTCGCCAATGCCAAGGGCCTCAAGCACGGCACCGTGCAGGACAAGCTGTTCCTGCCGGGCCTGAAGAAGCTCGCTTTCCTGCGCGACTCCGGTTTCTTCGGCCGCATGCTCTCGGTGCGCGGCGAGTTCGGCTATTGGGTGTTCGAAGGCGGCTGGCAGGAAGCGCAGCGGCCGTCGTGGAATTACCGCGCGGAGGATGGCGGCGGCATCATCCTCGACATGGTCTGCCACTGGCGCTACGTGCTCGACAATCTGTTCGGCGAGGTCGAGAGCGTGACCTGCCTCGGCACGACTGATATCCCCGAGCGCTATGACGAGAAGGGCAAGAAATACCAGGCGACCGCCGATGATTCCGCCTACGCCACTTTCCGCCTGAAGGGCGGCGTCATTGCGCACATCAACATGAGCTGGGTGACGCGCGTCTACCGCGACGACCTCGTCACCTTCCAGGTCGACGGCACCCACGGTTCGGCAGTGGCGGGGCTCACCGACTGCGTGATCCAGGCGCGTCAGGCGACACCGCGGCCGGTATGGAATCCGGACGAGAAGCGGATGCACGATTTCTATGCCGACTGGCAGAAGCTGCCGGAGAACGTCGTGTACGACAACGGCTTCAAGGAACAGTGGGAGATGTTCATTCGCCATGTCTGCGAGGACGCGCCCTACAAATACACCCTGCTCGAAGGCGCCAAGGGCGTGCAGCTCGCCGAATGCGCGCTGAAGAGCTGGAAGGAGCGGCGCTGGATCGACGTCGCCCCGATATCAGTCTGAGAAGGGACCTTGCCATGAACAAGCCAGTCCTGCCCAAGCCTGCCCTGACGAAGTCATCGCTGTCGCTGAAACTGCCGACCACAGGCGGCGGCCTCGAGACTTATCGCCTCGCGGCGTCGCGGACCTTTCCGGCGAAGCTCGAGGGCACGCTGAACCGCGTCGCGTTCTCGGCCGCCCATGTGGTCGCTGATCCCAGCGCCGACGTCGATCCCTGGCTGACGGCCGCGATCGACTGGGACAAGACGATCGCGTTTCGTGAGCACGTCTGGGACCTCGGCCTCGGCGTCGCCGAAGCCATGGACACCGCGCAGCGCGGCATGGGGCTGGACTGGGTGACCTCGCTCGAACTGATCCAGCGCTCGGTGAAGGCGGCGAAGGGCAAGGGTAACGCGCTGGTATTTTCCGGCGCCGGCACCGACCATCTCGCGGTCGAGGACGCAAGGTCGATCGACGATGTGATCCGTGCCTATGAAGAGCAGATCGCGGCAGTGGAGAAGGCCGGCGGCCGCGTCATCCTGATGGCCTCGCGCGCTTTGGCAAAGCTCGGCAAGAGCGCGGAGGATTACGCCAGGGTCTATGACCGCGTGCTGTCGCAGGTGCGTGAGCCCGTGATCATCCATTGGCTCGGCGACATGTTCGATCCGGCGCTATCAGGCTACTGGGGTACGGCCGATCTCGACAAGGCGATGGATACGGCGGTTGCGATCATCAACGCCAACGCGGCCAAGGTCGACGGCGTCAAGGTCTCGCTGCTCGATAAGCAGCGCGAGATCGACATGCGGCGGCGACTCGATCCGCGCGTGAAGATGTATACCGGCGACGACTTCAACTATGCGGAGCTGATCGCGGGCGACGACAAGGGGTTTTCCCACGCGCTGCTCGGCATTTTCGATGCCATCGCGCCGGCGGCGTCCTATGCGCTGTCGCGGCTGGCCGCGGGCGATGAGACCGGCTTCCACGATGTGCTTGGACCGACGGTGCCGCTGTCGCGCCACATCTTCAAGGCGCCGACGCGCTTCTACAAGACCGGCATCGTGTTCATGGCCTATCTGAACGGGCATCAGGACCATTTCACCATGGTCGGCGGGCAGGAGAGCGCGCGCTCGACCTTGCATCTTGCCGAATTGTTCCGGCTCGCCGACAAGGCCGGTCTGCTCGCCAATCCGGAGCTCGCGACGCGCCGGATGGCGACGATCCTGGCCACGCGCGGCATTGAAGCCTGATGCGCGACTTTTCCAACGATCACCGCTGCCTGTCGCTGAACACGGCGACCGTTCGCAAGCAGGGCGATCTCCTCGCCATCGTCGAGGCCTGCGCGCGCCATGGCATCCGCGCCATCGATCCCTGGCGCGACCAGGTTGCAGCCGTCGGCCTCGATCGCGCCGTCCGTGCGGTCAAGGATGCCGGGCTCGATCTGTCGGGCTATTGCCGCGGCGGCATGTTCACGGCAGATGGCGCGCATCGCAGCGAGGCGCGCGACGATAACCGCCGCGCGGTCGACGAGGCGGCGGCACTCGGCGCCTCCTGCATCGTGCTGGTGGTCGGCGGCCTGCCGCAATATTCCCGGCCGGGCAGCGCGGCTTCGAAGGACATCGCGGCCGCGCGCCATCAGGTGCACGACGGCATCGCCGAGATGCTGGATTACGCGAAGCAAGCCAAGCTGCCGCTCGCGATCGAGCCGCTGCATCCGGCCTATGCCGCCGACCGCGCCTGCGTGAACACTACAAAGCATGCGCTCGATATCTGCGACGCACTCGATCCCGACAGAACCGGCGCAATCGGCGTCGCACTCGACGTCTATCACATCTGGTGGGATCCGGAGCTGATGAGCCAGATCGCGCGCGCCGGCCGGCATCGCCTGCTCGCGTTCCACGTCTGCGACTGGCTGGTGCCGACCAGGGACATCCTCAACGACCGCGGCATGATGGGCGATGGCGTCATCGACATCAGATCGCTGCGCGCCGCCGTCGAGGCGCAGGGCTTTGACGGCTATTCGGAGATCGAGATCTTCTCGAATGACTGGTGGGGCCGTCCGCTGGACGAGGTGCTGCGAACCTGCATCGAGCGGCACCGGACGGTGGTCTAGGACCTGATGAGATTAGGTTGAGCTGGAACGGCGTCGAGAGTTCACCTCTCCCTTGGGAGAGGTCGATTTGCGCAGCAAATCGGGTGAGGGGTTGCGGTCTATTGAGAGAGCAAGAGCCCTCACCCGGATTGCTTCGCAATCCGACCTCTCCCCAATGGGGAGAGGTGAACCAAGACCGCGCCAAGCAGCCGCATCCCCGCTTCGCGCCTCATCAGGACTCCTCGTTGCGGTGCTCGATCTCCAGCGTGACGAGCCGCGCCAGCAGCGTTGCCGGATAGAGCTGGCCGAAGATCGCCTCGAGATTGCACAGGCTCCGCGCGATCGGATGCAGCGGAGCGACGTCGCCATAACCTGTCGTCGTGAGCGTGGCGAAGCTGAAATAGAGGACGCGGCTCGCCAGCGTCGGGCTGTCTTCCACCTTCATGCCGGGAAATGCGTCGGGCCTCAGCGTGCCGACAAAGGTGAAAAGCGCCGCGAAGATCACGGCGACCGTGAGATAGAGCAGAACCGCGCCGATCACACGGTGATAGGTGACGCGGCCTGGCGCGAATGTCGCGCGCGCCACCGTCACGGCCATGGTGAGGCCGACGAGCAGCCAGGACCCGGCAAACAGGTTGAGATCGACAATCGAAGGTGAGCGCAACCTCAGGATTCCGCCCGTGACGATCATGACGAGCGCGACCAGCATCGTGACGACCGCCAGCGCGCTGCCTGACATCAGGAAGACGCCGCCGACCAGGACCAGCGCGAGCAGCAGTTCAAAAATCTGGAATTCGAACAGGCCCAACGCCTGCAACGGCGCCACCACGAAAATCATGACCACGAGCAGGCCAGTGAGCACTGTCAACAAGGAATCGCCCCAGCGCTCGCGTAGCTCGCCAGTGCTCATCCAGCCGCGCGTCATTCCCGCCCCGTCATTCAGCATCGCATCGGGATGCCGGTGACAGACATTGCTGCGCGCCGGCCGCAAAGGCAAGATGGGGGACAGGCGTCCTATGGCGCACCCGGCGATCCAGATCGCCCGCCGGCCGTCTCAGGGGCTCGCGACCTGTTGCAACGTGTTGAAGCGGGCTTTCTGCTCGCTGCTCAGCATCGTATAGAACTCATCCAGTGCAGGCTCGATCAGCTTCGCGGCCTTTTGCATGGCCTCGAGCCGGTGCTGCATCGCCTCCAGCCGGCCGACCGGCGTCAGCGGCACGTCGTTCGGACAGGCCGCCTGCAAATCCGCGATGGCTTTTGTGGTCGCATCGCTCAGGCGGTCGAGCGCTTCCTTTTGCTTGCCCGCCGGATGAAGCGAGGCCGCGATCCGGTTGATCGGCAGCCGGGCCAGGTCGGATTTCGAATCGCCGCAATTGCCGGTTTGCGCGGTCGCCCCCTGCTGCTGCGGTGAACGCTCGCCGACATGTGGACCGAGCGCATTGAAGCGGGCCTGCTGCTCGTCGCTGAGCGAGCTGTAGAAATTCTCCAGCGCCGGCCGCACGATCTTGATCGCCTCGAGCGTCGCGCTGATGCGGTTTTGCATCGACCGCAAGCGGCCGGTTGGCGTCATGGCATAGCTGTCCGTGCAGGAGTCCTTGAAGACATTGGCAGCCCTGGTCGCCGCCGTCCTCAGCTCGTCGAGCAGCGTGCGCTGCTCGGCGCTGGGCCGTACCGCACGCGTGATGTCGGCAAGCGGCCAGGCCGTGACGCCCTTGTCCGGTTCTCCGCACAGCTGCTGGATCGCCTGCGGACTCATGTCGGTGCGCGGACGAGACCGATTACGGCCTGCGGCGCCCCGATAGTCATCCGGGTTGATGCTGGCATAGGCGGAGTAGGGAGTGTTGGTGTCCCAGAACACGGTGTCGACGAAGTCGTCATAGGCGTAGGCCCAATAGCCGGGCTCGTAGGCATAGGACCAGAATGTGTAGTCAAAGATGTCCGAATAGGCGTAGGGCCAGAACACCGGGCCAAGCCACGCCACGAAGGCCGCGCGATGGCCGCGTCGCCAGGCATGCCGGGGCGCCCAGCCGCTCTCGCGCGCGGCAAGCGCGGCCTGGCCTTGCGCACCTGCCTGCTCGCGGAAGTGCGCGGCAAATCGCTCGCGCTGAGCCGCCTGCGTCGCGGCCGTGGTCGCGACCGCGGCTCCAACCGTCGCTGCCGGCGCCAATCTCTGCTGGCGGGTAACGTCGGCTTGCTGCGCACGCTGCTCGCGCTGCAACAGGCGGTTCTGCGCCTGCAGAGCGCGGTCATGGACGCGTTGCGCGCGTGCGCCTTGGACCTTTTGCGACTGCAATTGCTGCACGCGTTGCTGCAGGCGATCGATCCGGGTTTGCCGCTCGGTGGTCTGGCGCGAGAGCGTGTCACGCTGCCGCTGCTGCGCCGCCTGCTGGCGTTGCTGGATCATCTGCTGATGCTGTTGCGCGCGCTGTTGAACGCGCTCCGTCGGCGACGGCCGCTCGCTCAAGCGCGACGGTGGGCTCGGGCGTGATGGCGCCGCGATATGCGGAGCCTGACGCTGCGGCGCTCCTCGACGGAATTCGGGGCGTGGCGTTGCGACACGCGGCGCGGCGATATGGGGGGCCTGGCGTACCGACGGGGCGGCGAAATGCGGTGCCGGGCGCGGCGCCATCGCCGGTCGCTGCGGGGCGTGGAACGCGGGTGCCGCCGGTCGTGCCATCGCGGGTGGCCGCGCCATTGCAGGCGGTCTCGCCATTGCGGGCGGCCTGGCCATCGCGGGAGGGGCGGCGTGTACCATCGGGGCGGGACGCGCCATTGCAGCCGGTGCAGCCGGCCTTGCCGCCGGTGGACCCTTTCCGTGTGGCTGGGCGGACGCGCCGCCGTTCGCCACGAGCATCGAGCTGCCAATCGAAAAGACAACAAACAAAGCGCGACGGGAAAGCATGAGCGTAGCTCTCCTTTCAACAGTCGCCCGCATTGCTTTAACGCACTGACGTCGGATTCGTTCGTTGTGGCTACGGCCGGCGTTACGGTCTTGCGGCGCGGGGAACCGTCAGGAGACGTCCTGCGTGAGGGCCGCCGCGATCCGCTCCGTCGCCCAGTCGACCTGATCGCCCGTGATTACCAACGGCGGAGCGATCCGGATGGTGTGCTCGTGGGTGTCCTTGGCGAGGATGCCGCGCGCCTGCAGCGCCAGACAGTAGCGGCGGGCACCGCCGGCTTCCGGATGCAGCTCGATCGCCAGCATCAGCCCGCGCCCGCGCACCTCGCGGATCACGTTGGCGCGGATGTCCTGCAATCCGGCGAGAAAGCGCGCGCCCTGTTGCGCAGCGTTCTCGATCATTCCCTCGTCGATCAGCACGCGCAACGCCGCCCGCGCCACCGCGCAGGCCAACGGATTGCCGCCGAAGGTCGAGCCGTGCTGGCCCGGCCGCAAGGTGCCGAGCACGGCGTTGTTGGAAAGCACCGCCGACACCGGATAGAATCCGCCCGACAGCGCCTTGCCGAGCAGCGTCACATCGGCTTCGATCCCCTCGTGCTGCTCGGCGAGCAGCTTGCCGGTGCGGCCGAGCCCGGTCTGAATCTCGTCGAGCACAAGCATCACATTGTGCGCGGTGCACAGCTCGCGCACGCGGACGAAATAGCCTGGCGGAGGAATCACGACGCCGGCTTCGCCCTGGATCGGCTCGACCAGGAAGGCCGCGGTGTTCGGCGTGATCGCCTGCTCGAGCGCGGCGGCATCGCCGAACGGGATGATCTTGAAGCCCGGCGCGAACGGGCCGAAATGGTCGCGCGAACCGGGGTCGGTCGAGAAGCCGACGATGCCGAGCGTGCGTCCGTGGAAATTATTGGCGCAGACGATGATCTCGGCCTGCCCGTCCGGCACGCCCTTGACCTCATAGGCCCATTTGCGCACCGACTTGATCGCGCTCTCTACCGCCTCGGCGCCGCTGTTCATCGGCAGCACCTTGTGCGAGCCGGTCAGTTCCGCGAGCTCGCGGTAGAAGGGAGCGAGCTGGTCGTTGTGGAAGGCACGCGAGGTCAGCGTCAGCCGATGCGCCTGTTCGATCATTGCTGCGAGGATCTTCGGATGGCAGTGGCCCTGGCTCACCGCCGAATAGGCGGAGAGACAATCGAGATACCGGTTGCCATCGGTATCCCAGACCCAGACGCCTTCGCCGCGGGACAGCACGACCCCGATCGGCTCGTAATTGTAGGTGCCGAACTGCGCTTCGGTTGCGAGGAAATCAGTGACCGATGCATTCATCATGCGTCACTCCCGCTGCAGCGCACGAGAGATTACATCAAATCGTGCCTGCAGTTGATTTGGGCATCGGTTCCTCCACAGGGAAGTGTGTCGCCGGCCGAATTCGCAGGCGACAATGTGTCGTCTTATGCGCTGATGCTGCAGGGCACGCTGAGGAAGCCGCGGAAGCGCACCCGCCCGCCGCGCACCGGCTCGCCGTCGAGCGCGTAGTTCGGGAAGCGTGCAAGGAACCGCGAGATCGCGATGGCGCCTTCGAGGCGCGCCAGCGCCATGCCGGCGCATTGATGCGCGCCGGTGCCGAAGGCGAGGTGCCGGTTCGGCGTGCGCGCGACGTCGAAGCCTTCAGGATTGGGGAATTGCGCCGGGTCGCGGTTGGCGGCGCCGATGCACAGCGTGACCAGCGTGCCGGCCGGCATCGTGATGCCGCCAAGCTCGGTCTCTTCCACGATCATGCGGTTGCCGAGCTGGTTCGAGCTTTCGTAGCGCAGCATCTCCTCGACCGCGGTCTTGATCAACTCGGGTTGCGCGATCAGCCGTTGCTTCTGATCCGGATTTTGGGTGAGCGTCACCAACCCATTGCCGATCAGATTGGTCGTGGTCTCATGGCCGGCGTTGAGCAGGAAGATGCAATTGTGCAGCAATTCCTTCGCGGTCAGCCGCTCGCCATTATCCTCACCCTGGATCAGCCTTGTCAGCACGTCGCGTTCGGGATTGCCAGGCTTCTTGCGGCGGCGTTCAACCAGCGTTTCGAGATAGGCGAGAAAATCCTTCACCGCATTGTTGCCGCGGTCGAACGCGTCCTTGCCGATCACCGGCTCCAGCGCGCCCAGGATCGCCAGCGACCAGTCGCGCAGCGGCTCGCGTTCGTCGTGCGGCACGTCGAGCAGATTGCCGATCACCTCGACCGGAATTGCCGAGGCGAAGTCGCCGATCAGCTCGAAGCGGTCGCGGGTCTCGATCCGGTCGAGCAGGCTGTCGACCAGCGCGATCAGGTCAGGCTCTATGCCGGCGATCGCCCGCGGCGACAATGCGCCCATGATCAGCCGCCGCACGCGCGTATGCGCCGGCGGATCGTTGAAGACGAGGCTGGTCGTGTGATGCTCGTAGAGCAGCGAGTTGCCGTATTTCGGCAAGAACTCCTTCTTCTTGTCGGAGGAGAATACCTTGGTGTTCTTGTAGGCGGCGATGAGGTCGTCGTAGCGGGTGAGAAAATAGCAGCCGTTCGGCAGCCGCTTGACCGGCGCGTTCTCGCGCAACGCGCGATAGGTCGGGTAGGGGTCGGCGTAGAACTCCGGTGTCAGCTTCTCGAGGTCGAAGCCGTCAGCCAGCTCGCGCGCGTGTCCGTTCATGGCGCATCCAACCCAATTAGTTTCATTTGCAACTATCGTAAGCCGCGGGCCGCTGCCGCGCAACACAATTTGCCAGGCGCCGGGAACAGCGCGGTGGACGTTGCGTGGTGCGAGTAAATCGCAGAGCCATATGCGGTTTTGCGCTTTGATGAAGCGCGCGCGCCCCTCTACAGTCGCGACCAAACAACAAGACCGGAAACGCCAATGCATGCCCGTGCCGACACTGCGGCCTCCTGGCCCGAGGAGATCTTCTCGATATTGCAGCGCTTCGAGGTGCGTCAGGTGCCCTACGTGCCGGACGCCGGCCATTCAGAGCTGATCGAGCGGGTGCTGGGGTCGTCCTCGATGCGCGGCATCGCGCTGACCACCGAGGAGGAGGGCGTGGCGCTGCTCGCGGGCGCCTGGGCCGGCGGCCAGCGCGGCGTGCTGCTGATGCAGTCGAGCGGGGTCGGCAATTGCATCAACATGCTGTCGCTGGTGCAGATCTTCCGCTTGCCGTTCCTCACGCTGGTGACGATGCGCGGCGAATGGGGCGAGTTCAATCCCTGGCAGGTGCCGATGGGCTCGAACACGCAAGGGATCCTCGAACTGTCCGGGATCAAGGTGCTGCGCGCCTCGCACCCCGAAGAGGTCCGCGAAGTCGTCGAGGCCGGCGCGGCGCAGGCCTACAACGCCTGCACGCCCACCGCCGTCCTGCTGTCGCAGCGCCTGATCGGGGCAAAGGCCTTCACCAAATGAGCAAAGCCAATCTCCTCGACCGTCGCGCCGTCGTTTCCGAACTGCTCAGGGATCGCAAGGGCGCCTTTGCCGTCGGCGGCCTCGGCGCCTCGACCTATGACATCGCCGCCGCCGGCGACCACGACCGCAACTTCTATCTCTGGGGCGGCATGGGCGGCGCCGTGATGATCGGCCTCGGCCTTGCGCTGGCCCAGCCGACGCTGCCGGTCGTCGTGATCACCGGCGACGGCGAGATGCTGATGGGGATGGGGAGCCTCGCCACCGTCGGCCTGCAGCAGCCCAAAAATCTGTCGATCATCGTGCTCGACAACGAGGCCTATGGCGAGACCGGCGGCCAGGCCAGCCACACCGGCGGAACCGCCGACCTCGTGGGTGTTGCCAAAGCCTGCGGAATCGGGGATAGCCGGGCGATCAGCACAATGGCTGAGGTCGAGGCTTTTGCCTCGTCTTTGCAAGACGTTACGTCGGGGCCGCGGTTCGCCAGCGCCAAGATCGACGGGGCCAATCTGGAGCGCGTGCTGTCCAGCCGCGACGGCACCTACCTCGTGAACCGCATCCGAGGGTCGATCGGCCACACTCCTATTTAAAGTGGCTTTCGCGGTGCAATAGAACCTTGACTTTTGGTAAAGTGAGTGATTACTCACGACCCAAATGTCTACCTTACGCATGACGAGTGACTTGCGGCGTCAGTTGATCCTGAGCGCCGCAAAGCGGTGTTTCGCCCGCAACGGCTTTGCCGGCACCACGACAAAGAGCGTGGCGGCCGCGGCTGCCATTTCGGAAGGGCTGCTGTTCAAGCATTTCCCGTCCAAGGCGGCGCTCTATGCCGAGATCCTTGCCGAGGAGTGCGAGGCGGATCCCGATCTCGCGCATCTGCTCGGCCAGGAGCCTTCGACCGCGACGCTGGTCGAGCTGGTGCAAGGCATGGTCGGTCACTTCATGCAGCTGCGTGATGCGCCGGACCAGGAAGAGGCGCAGCGGATGCGGCTGATGGTGACGAGCCATCTCGACGACGGCGAGTTCGCGCGCCTGCTCTACGACAAGATCGGCAAGCTGATCGGCCCGACCTTCGCCGCCTCGCTCGAGCGGGCGATCGCCGCCGGCGAGGCCACGAAGATCGGCGACGAGCCGCTCAACCTGTTCTGGTTTGCGCACCATACCGTGCTGATGGGTGCGCTGACCCAGCTGCCTGCGACACCGTGTCTCCCCTACGGCGATGCCGCCGCGGCCGAGCGCCAGCTTTGCCAATTCATCCTTCGCGGCATCGGACTTACCGAAGCCGCAATTTCAACTCATTTGGGCCGCCAGCCGTCGCCGATCGCAGGACCGTCGGTAACTGCAGAAAGTGCATGACATGAATATTCAGACCGAAAGCCACATCTCGGGGCAACCGATCAAGGAGAAGCAAGCCAAGCGTCCCGTCCGCATGGTGCGCTGGTTCATCATCGTAGGCCTGTTGCTGGCCCTGCTCGTCGGTGCGCTGGTCGGCTTCAATGCCTTCCGCAGCCACATGATCGCGCAGTTCTTTGCCAACAATAAGCCGCCGCCGGCGAACGTGTCGGCCGTCGAGGCGAAGACGGAAGTGATTCCGAACCTGCTGACCGCCGTCGGCGATCTCGTCGCCGTGCACCAGGTCAACGTCACGACCGACGTGCCGGGCCGCATCACCGAGATCCTGTTCACCGCCGGCAGCCACGTAAAGGCCGGCACGCCGCTGGTGCAGTTGTTCGACGCACCGGAGCAGGGCGACCTCGCCAACTACAAGGCGCAGGCGACCGTGGGCGAGCTGCAGCTCGACCGCGCCAAGCAGCTCGCGTCGCGCCAGTTCGGTCCGCAATCGACCGTCGACACCGCGCAGGCGGCTTACGACCAGGCCAAGGCGGGCATTGCCAAGACCGAAGCGCTGATCTCGCAGAAGCTGGTGCGCGCACCGTTCGAAGGCGATCTCGGCGTGCGCCAGGTCGAAGTCGGCCAGTACCTGACGGCCGGCACGCAGATCGTGTCGCTGACCGATCTGTCGGTGCTGTACGCCAACCTGACCGTGACCGAGAAGCAGAGCTCGCAGATCAAGGTCGGCCAGGCCGTACGCGTCTCGGTCGACGCCTATCCGGGCCGCACCTTCGAGGGCAAGATCACGACCATCGAGCCGCAGATCGCGACCGACACCCGCAACATCCGGGTTCAGGCCACGATCCAGAATCCGGACAGCATCCTCAAGCCCGGCATGTTCGCGACCACCACGATCGTGCTGCCCGGGAAGCCGCCGGTTGTGACGATTCCCGAAACCGCCGTCGACTACACGCTGTACGGCGACTCGGTGTTCCTGATCACCGAGAAGAAGGGCGACGACGGCAAGACCACCCTGACCGCGGACCGCACCTTCGTGAAGACGGGCAACCGCGTCGAGGGCCGGGTCGAGATCCTCAAGGGCCTGAAGGCGGGGGACAAGGTCGTCGCCGTCGGCCAGATCAAGCTGCAGTCGGGCATGGCGGTTGCGATCTCGACCGATCCGCCGCCGCCGGTTCCGGCCGAACCGCCGCGCTACTGATCTTCATTCATCGAACTCGGAGGGCCATTGGCCCTCCGCCACATCTTGCCGCAAGCCGGCAGAACACGAATCGAGTTGGCGATGGCCTTCACTGATATTTTCATCAAGCGCCCGGTGCTGTCGGTCGTCGTCAGCCTGCTGATCCTGCTGATCGGCCTGCGCGCGGCGATGGTTTTGCCAATCCGGCAATATCCGAATCTTTCGAACACCGTCGTGACGATCACCACGTCATACCCCGGTGCGTCACCCGAGCTGATCAACGGCTTCATCACCACGCCGATCGAGCAGGCCGTCGCTTCGGCCGAAGGCGTCGACTACATGACGTCGAACTCGGTGCTCGGCACCTCGACGATTCAGGTCTACGTCAAGCTCAATCACGATCCGAACCAGGCGCTGACCGAGGTGCTCGCCAAGGTCAACTCGGTCAAATACCTGATCCCGAAGGAAGCCTTCGATCCGGTCGTGACCAAGGCGACCGGTGACACCATCGCCGTGATGTATCTCGGCTTCTCGAGCGAAGAGCTGACCGGATCGTCGATCTCCGACTACCTGACCCGCGTCGTGCAGCCGGTGCTTTCGACGGTCGATGGCGTCGCGTCGGCCGACATCCTCGGCGGCCAGACCTTTGCGATGCGCGTCTGGCTCGATCCGACCCGCATGGCCGGCCGCGGCGTGTCGCCCAACGACGTCGCCGCCGCGATCGCCGCCAACAACTTCCAGGCCGCCGCCGGCCAGACCAAGGGCTTCTTCATCGTCTCCAACGTCTCGGCCAATACCGACCTTCAGAACATCGATCAGTTCAAGCGGATGATCGTGAAGGCGAAGGACGGCGGCTTCGTGCGCATCGAGGACATCGCGACGGTGGAGCTCGCGGCGCAAAGCACGGACGCCAGCGTCGCCTTCAACGGCGAGCATGCGATCTTCATCGGCATCAAGGCGACGCCGCAGGGCAACCCGCTGACCCTGGTGAAGGGCGTGCGCGCGCTGTTCCCCGACCTCGAGCGCAACCTGCCGCCATCGATGAAGATGAAGGTGGCCTACGATTCCACCAAGTTCATTCAATCGTCGATCGATGAGGTCGAGAAGACGCTCACCGAAGCGGTCCTGATCGTCGTCGTCGTCATCTTCCTGTTCCTGGCCTCGCTGCGGTCGGTGATCATTCCCGTCGTCACCATCCCGCTGTCGCTGATCGGCGTCTGCATCCTGATGCTGGCCGCCGGCTTCAGCTTCAACCTGCTGACGCTGCTGGCGATGGTGCTGGCGATCGGCCTCGTGGTCGACGACGCGATCGTTGTCGTGGAGAACATCCATCGACATCTCGAGGAGGGCCTGCCACCGGTGCAGGCATCGCTAAAGGGTGCCCGCGAGATCGTCGGTCCCGTCGTCTCGATGACGATCACGCTGGCGGCGGTGTACGCGCCGATCGGCTTCCTCGGCGGCGTGACCGGCACGCTGTTCCGCGAATTCGCCTTCACGCTGGCCGGCTCGGTGATCGTGTCGGGCGTGATCGCGCTGACGTTGTCGCCGATGATGTGCTCGGTGTTCCTCAAGAGCGCGGAGGAGGGGCGTTTCGCCAGGCTGGTCAATCGCGTGTTCGGCGCGTTGACGCGCGCCTATGGCCGTCAGCTCGACCGTTCGCTCGACTACCGCCCGATCACGGCGCTGTTCGCAGTGACCATCCTCGGTCTGGTCGGCTTCCTCTACATGCACATCCAGAAGGAGCTGGCGCCGCAGGAGGATCAGGGCATCGTGTTCGCGGTGACCAAGGCGCCGAAATACGCCAACATCGACTACATCGATTTCTACGGCGACAAGATGGACAAGGAGTTCCAGAAGTTTCCCGAGACCGACCTGCGGTTCATCCTGAACGGCATCACCGGTCCGCAGGGCGGCTTCGCCGGCATGCTGCTCAAGCCGTGGGATGAGCGCAAGCGCAGCGCGCAGGCGCTGCAGCCGCTGGTTCAGGCCGAGCTGTCCAAGATCGAGGGCATCAGCGCGTTCGCATTCAGCCTGCCGCCGCTGCCCGGCGGCCCCGGCGGTCTGCCGGTGCAGATGGTGATCTCTTCGACGGCCGGATTCCAGCAGGTGTTCGACCAGATGAGCAAGCTGAAGGATGCGGCGCGCAAGAGCGGCCTGTTCATCGTCACCGACAGCGATCTCGACTTCAACCAGCCGGTGGTCCGGGTGAAGGTCGATCGCTCCAAGGCGAGCGACCTCGGCATCACCATGCAGTCGATTGGCGGCGCCCTGGCGACGCTGCTCGGCGGCAACTATGTCAACCGCTTCAATCTGGAAGGACGCTCCTACCAGGTGATCCCGCAGGTGCCGCGCGCCAGCCGGCTCGCGCCCGAGGCATTCAACGATTACTACGTTCCCACCGCGACCGGGCAGCTGGTGCGGCTGTCGACCGTGGTTTCGGTCGAGACCGGCGTCGATCCCAATGCGCTGACCCACTACAACCAGCTCAACTCGTCGACCTTCCAGGCCGTGCCGATGCCCGGCGTCTCGATGGGCCAGGCCGTGGACTTCCTGCAGGGTGAAGCCAAGAAGCTGCCGTCCGGCTTCAGCTACGACTTCCTGGCCGACTCCCGGCAATACGTCCACGAAGGCAATCAGCTGCTGGTCACCTTCGCGTTCGCCATCATCATCATCTTCCTGGTGCTGGCGGCGCAGTTCGAGAGCCTGCGCGATCCGTTCGTGATCATGATCTCGGTGCCGATGGCGATCGTCGGCGCCTTGATCCCGCTGTTCTTCGGTGTCGCCACCATGAACATCTACACCCAGGTGGGCCTGCTGACGCTGGTCGGACTGATCACCAAGCACGGCATCCTGATGGTGGAGTTCGCCAACGAGTTGCAGCTCAACGAGGGACTGGACCGCCGCGCGGCGATCGAGATGGCCGCCCGGATCCGCCTGCGTCCGATCCTGATGACGACGGCGGCCATGGTCACCGGCCTGCTGCCGCTGCTCACGGCCTCGGGCGCGGGCGCTGCCAGCCGCTTCTCGATCGGGCTTGTGGTCGTGGCCGGCATGACGATCGGCACCCTGTTCACCCTGTTCGTGCTGCCGATGGTCTACACGGTGATCGCGACCGACCACCAGGCCGCGGCCCATTCCGATCGCGCCAAGCAGATCGCCGATTACGAGCTCGACCAGCGTGGCGGCGCGCTGAAACCGACCTGAGCCCTCCAAGCTCATGCTCGCAGAGAAGGCGGCACTGGCGAAAGCCACTGCCGCCTTTTCTTTGTCTCATGATAGGCTTTGCCGACGGCGGGCAGAAAGTACTCGTCTTAAGGAATCCGGAGGAAACAGGCATGGCGAGCGAGTTTGCGGCGGGCAACTACCGGTTCATTCCGGCCGTGTTCCAATATTCAAGCGGCGCGCAGGCGAACGCCGGTTATGAGATCGAGCGGGTGCGCTTCGATCGCCTGCTGCCGCTCGCGGAAGGCTTTGCGCGGATCGCGGCCTACATCCGCGACGCCGGCCGGCCGCTGACCGCGTTCTGCGCCTGCGAATTGCGCTCGCCGGCCGCCTTCACCGAGGACGGCTTCCGGGCCTTCAACCAGCACTACGTCAAGACGCTCGCCGAATGGGGCCTGTTCGACGGCACCATCAATCCGGTGGCGCGCAGCAATGTCTGTCCCGAGATCGATCCGCCGGGCGAGCCATCGTTCCATGCGTTCTCGTTCACGCGGCCGAGCACGACGACGTCGCCGTCCTTCGTGATCGCCGGTGGCGCCGAGGCACGCGGCGGCACCGCCAGCTATCCCGACCGCATCGTTTGCTATCGCGATCTCAGTCCCGGCGCGTGGCGGGAGAAGGTCCGCTTCACCGCCGGCGAGATGGAACGCCGTCTGGCGGAGTTCAGCTTCGGCTGGCAGGAGACGACGGCGGTGCAGGCCTACACCGTGCACGACATCCATCCGGTGCTCGTCGACGAGCTGGTCCGCCGCGGCGCCACGCGCTCCGGCCTGACCTGGCACTTTTGCCGCCCGCCGGTGGTCGATCTCGAATACGAGATGGATTGCAGGAGGGTGTTGCGCGAGGTCGTGATTTAGCTTCCGTCGTCATTGCGAGGAGCGAAGCGACGAAGCAATCCATAGCTCCGCATGCTCGGTGATGATGGATTGCTTCGCTTCGCTCGCAATGACGAGAACTTGGTGTCACGCAACTCTCCCCGTCATCCTGAGGTGCGAGCGAAGCGAGCCTCGAAGGATGCACGGCCACCAGCCGGGCCGTCGACCCTTCGAGACGCGCGTTCCGCGCTCCTCAGGGTGACGGGGAAGAATGGCGCGCGCTCGATACGGCCGACCGGTCACCGCGCCTTCGGATCGAGCGCGTCGCGCAGGCCGTCGCCGACCAAATTGAACGACAGCACGACCAGGAAGATCGCAAGCCCCGGCCAGACCGCCATCCAGGGCGCGCTGGTCAGGAAGCGTTGCGCGGCGTTGAGCATGCTGCCCCAGGACGGCGCCGGCGGCTGCTGGCCGAGGCCGAGGAATGACAGCGCGGCCTCGGCGATGATCGCGGCCGCGATCGACAGCGTCGCCTGCACCAGCAGCGCCGGCAGGATGTTGGGCAGGATGTGGACCAGCGCGATGCGCCAGCGCGGATTGCCCATGGCGCGCGCCGCCTCGACATAATCCTCGACCTTGACGCTCATCACCTGGCCGCGGGTCAGGCGGATGAAGATCGGGGTCGCCGAGACGCCGATCGCGATCATGGCATTGCTAAGACTAGGGCCGAGGAACGCGGCGAGCGCGATCGCCAGGATCAGGAACGGGCAGGCCAGCATGGCATCGGTGATGCGGCTGATCAGCGCGTCGATGAAGCCGCCGCGATAGCCGGCGAGGAGGCCGAGCGGCACGCCGATCGCAAGCGCGATGCCGACCGAGATGACGCCGGCAAGCAGCGAGGCGCGGGCGCCGAACACGACGCGGGCGAACACGTCGCGGCCGAGTTCGTCGGTGCCGAACCAGTGCTGCGCCGACGGCGCCTTGCGCACCAGCGACCAGCTCGTCGCGACCGGATCATAGGGCACGATCAGCGGCGCGAACACGGCGAGCAGGATGAAGAGCGCGATCACGGTGAGCCCGAGCACGGCACCCTTGCGCCGGATCAGCCGCCGCCAGGCGCGCCGTGCCGGGCTCTCGAGCGTTTCGGCGGCGGCAAGCGGAGCGAGGGGGCTGAGTGCAGCGTCGGTCATCCGATCAGCCCCTCAGCCGCGGGTTGACGAGGATGTAGGCGATGTCGGCGATCAGATTGAGCGTGATGTAGATCGTCGCCGTTGTCAGCACCACGCCCTGCACGACGGCATAGTCGCGGTTGAACACGGCATCGACGATCAGCTTGCCGAAGCCCGGGATCGAGAAGATCTGCTCGGTGAGCACCGCACCCGACAGCAGCGTGCCGAGCTCGAGCGCGCCGAGCGTGATGATCGGGGTCAGCGCGTTGCGCATCGCATGCTTGAGGATCACCGTGCGCTCGGACAGGCCCTTCGCCCGCGCGGTGCGGACATAGTCGCTCTCCAGCACCTGCAGCATCGCGCTTCGCGTATGCCGCATCAGGATCGCCGCGATCGCATTGCCGAGCACGAAGGCCGGCATGACGGATGCGGCGAGGCTCGCGCGCCAGTTTTCGCCGAGCGGCACGTAGCCGGAGGCCGGCAGCCAGCCGAGTTCGACGGAGAACAGGAAGATCAGCATGATGCCGAGCCAGAAATTTGGCGTCGAGATACCCCACAGCGCGAACAAATTGGCGCCATAGTCCCACGCCGTGCCGATCTTCACCGCCGAGATGATGCCGGCGGGAATGCCGATCAGGAAGGCGACCACGATCGCCATGCCGGCGATTTGCATCGTGACCGGCAGCTTCTGCGCGATCAGGCTCGACACCGGCATCTTGTTGCGCAGGGACTCGCCGAGGTCGCCCATGAGCACGCCCTTGACCCAATAGGCATATTGCACCGGAATCGGTTGATCCAGGTGATATTGCTGGCGGATCTGTTCGATGACGGCCGGATCGCGCTCCTCGCCGGCCATGACGAGTGCCGGATCGCCGGGCAGCAAATGTTGCAGCGAGAAGATCAGGAGCGAGACGAAGAACAGCGTCGGGACCAGCTGAACCAGCCGCTTGGCGAGGAAGTTCAGCATTGTCGGCCCCGCGTGTCCTGCGCTGTGGCGATCATTTCAATTTCAGCCCGACCACGCGCACCAATCCGTCCGGCATCTGCCGGTAACCCTCGACCTTGGTGGAGTGCGCGATCAGGAGTGTGCGGTGATAGATGTAGATGATCGGCTCGTCATTGAGCACGATCCTGGTCATCTTCTCGTAGATCGCCTTGCGCTGGGCGGGATCGTTGATCAGCCGCGCATCTTCCATCAGCTTGTCGGCTTCCGCGTTGGAATAGCCGCCATCGTTCTGCGGCGCCTTGGTGTGCAGGAAGACATAGGAATTGCCGTCAGGATCGATCCGGCCGCTCCAGTTGATCTGAAACACCTGAAATTCGCCGGCCTGGGCCTGCTTGAAAGTCGTCGCAAATTCGACCACGCGGATCTTGATGTCAAAGCCTGCTTCGGCCGCCATCGACTGCACAACCTGGGCCACGGCTTCGTTCTCGGCGCCTTTGGGGACCATGTAGTCGATGGCGACGGGCAGCGTGACCCCGGCCTCCTTCAGCAGCGCCTTGGCCTTGGCAATGTCGCGTCCCCGAACCGGAAACGCCTTCTGATAGTAAGGATGCGTCGGGCTGACCCACTGATTGCCCGGCGTGAACTCGCCGTTGAAGACGACCTGGTTGAGCGCCTCGCGGTCAATCGACAGATCGAGCGCCTGGCGCACCTTTTCCGACTGGCTGAGCGGCCCCTTGCTCTTGTCGTTGCCGACGTTGATGGTGAGGCCGAGATAGCCGAGTTCAGGCGCGGTCGACAGCACGAGCCGCTTGTCAGCTCGGACGTCCTTGATATCGGTGGCGAGCACGCGCTCGATCAGGTCGAGCCCGCCGGATTTCAGATTGGCGAGCCGCACCGTGGCATCGACGATAGGAAGGAACACGATGCGATCGATGAAGACGTTGTCCTTGTTCCAGTAATCCCCGAATTTCTCGAACACCATGCGGTCCTGCTGCACGCGTTCGACGAACTTGTAGGGTCCGGCGCAGACTGGATGCAGCCCGAATTTGTCGCCCGCTTCCTTCACCGCCTTCGGCGAAACCATCATGCCGGCGCGGTCGGTTAATTGAGCGATCAGCGGCGAGTAGGGCGTCTTGAGCACCAGCTTGATGGTCAGGGGATCAACCTGTCTCTTATACACATCTGACGCTGCCGACGACCATGG